>CAUJJY010000337.1 GCA_963205155.1 Candidatus Zixiibacteriota bacterium
ATGAGATCAACTTTGGCGCGCAGAGCCGCGAACTGCGTTCCTGCCAACAGATCATTCATTGCCGTGAAGGAAGTCTGCGGCAGGGAATCCAGGAGTTTCTTGTGTGATTCAAGAGGATCGCCGATGAGACCACGGCGTACCGGGCAGTCGATCTTGCGTCCGGCATTGGCGATGAGGGCAGTAATGTTGCCGCAGTCCGTCGTGAACGATTCGAGGTTCATTTGACCGTATTTGGGCAGTTTGAGCGGGTTCTTGTGAAACACTGTGAAATACGTGAGGCGCCAGGTATCTCCGCCCCAGGTTGCCATTTCGTCCTGATCGAAGCGGATATCTTCGCTGGTCATGCCGACCTGCGCCATTGCTGAATCAAACAGGCTAAAGTCCTGCGCATTTAATAGGGCGGGGATCGCGACAAGTACGACAAATGCTATCAAGCGTTTCATAGTTATCTCCAATTCAGTGTGATCCGGAATATAGATGCACGCCGGTGAATGACAAACCTTAATCTGTCGGATCGCTTTGGAGTGTTTGCTGCGAGCAAGCGGCGAACCCGGTTTGAGATGTTTGAATAAGTATGTTTTTGGCTGCGATTGTGGATGAACCGGTTGCTTTTCCGACAAAAATACTATTATATTACCCGAGATGTTAGGAACTGGAGGTTTATACGAGCACACATCTTGATGTTAAGGGGCAGCAGCTTACGCTGAACGAAGAGGGATTTCTAACTGACCCTTCCGCGTGGGACAAAGAAGTCGCCATAGCATTGGCAAGAACACAGGAAGGGCTTGAGGAATTGACGACGGAACATTGGGCGGTGATCGAGTTCATCCGAGGGCACTTTCTCGAAAGCAACATGGCACCGATGGTACGCGCAATCTGCAAGCACACTGGTTTGCCGCTTAAACGCATATACGAGCTTTTCCCATCCGGTCCTGCCAAGGGAGCCTGCAAACTTGCAGGGCTGCCCAAACCTGATGGTTGTGTGTAGGTGACATCTTGATTTCATTCTGGCTCATGTTTTTGGTGATCGTCGCCGCGTTGTTTGCAGTGTTCGGTCTAATCATCACGATTGTGTCGAGCACGAAGTTCGGACGTCGAAGCGAACTGGCGCCTTCTACCGGCAGCCGGTGGCGGGGCGCGCAATACGCGCTGTTTGCAGGAATGATGCCGTGGGCAAAGGAAAGTGCCAGACAGCATCTGCTGACATACTTCACTGGCATTATCTACCACTTGGGCATCGCGGGCGGATTTGTCGTATTGGTTGGCACTTCGCTTTCGTGGCAATTTTCGGAGACATTGAAAATCACGCTGATGGTGTTGACATTGCTTGGTGCCGTGGCGGGTATTGGCCTGCTTATGAAGCGGGCGGCCACGTTATCGCTTCGTGCCATCAGTACACCGGATGATGTCATTTCGAACGGATTGGTGACGATTTTCCTGATTGCAGCGGCAACTGTATTGTGGGTTCCGGAGATCACAACTGCATTCCTAATAATCGCGATTTTGTTGCTGGTTTACATACCGTTGGGCAAGATCAGGCACTGCTTTCTGTTCTTCTGCAGTCGCATCACGTTTGGAAGATTTTTCGGCCGACGCGGTGTATTGCCGCAACAGACACTCAACGCAAAGGACTTGAATGTCGGCTGATGATGAAAAAGTACGCCTGACCTGCGCCAGACCAGCGTCAAGCTCTGATCTGGAGTGTATGCTCACGGCTTTAGCGGAGACGATTGATGCCGATCTCGCGACCCAAATGCAGACCTGTGTCCATTGCGGACTCTGCGCGGAAACCTGTCATTATTTTGTGACGACTGGTGGAGCCAAAGATATCCCTGCCTATAAGGCAAGTTTGGTTACATCTGTATTTGCGCGCTATCACACTTTGTCGGGCAAGTATCTGCCATTCTTGAACAAAGCGAAGGCGCTTGATGCCGAGCTTGTACGCGAATGGATCGATGCGCTTTACGGCCGGTGTTCGCTTTGTGGCCGGTGCACGATCAACTGCACGATGGGTATTAGTCTTGAGCGAATCATTCGTGCCGGAAGGTCAGCTATCGCATCAGTCGGTATGGTCCCGAGCGAACTGCAATCGACTGTTGATAAGGCCGTCAACACAGGCAACAATATGGGTATTACCGAGGAAGAGTGGCTGGAGACGATCGATTGGCTTCAGGATGAGCTTCGCGGTGAGACTGGTGATAACGCAGCTGAAATGCCGATTGATCGAAAGCAGGTAGACATTCTTTATGCGATTAATCCGCGCGAGGCGAAGTTTTACCCGCTCTCGCTTCTGGCGGCTGGCAAAGTGTTCTATGCAGCGAAAGCGAGTTGGACATTTGCTTCCGATGCCTACGACGTCACCAATTATGCGCTCTTCAGCGGAGATGATGAGGCCGGTGCAGCGATTGCGCGACGGCTGCAAGAGACGGCAAAACGACTTGGCGCGAAGCGGATAATCTTGGGTGAATGCGGCCATGGCTTCAATGCCAATCGTTGGGAGGGTGTGGAATGGCGGCAGAGCGAAGACGACTTGCCGATGACGAGCATCCTTGAACTGATGGAGTGTTATCTCAAGGAAGGAAGAATTAAGGTTGACCCGGCAAAGAATCGTAATCGATGTACACTTCACGATCCCTGCAATCTCGTCAGGCTCGGCGGTGTCAGCGAGCCGCAGCGTTACCTGCTCAAAGAGACAGTATCAGATTTTGTCGAGATGTCGCCGAATCGCGAGAACAATTTCTGTTGCGGCGGCGGCGGCGGTCAGCTTTCGATGACTCGATTTGCTGACCGGAGGATTGAAGCGGGCAAAGTAAAGGCAGATCAGATACGGACGACCGGGGCGCAAGTGGTTGTCACTCCGTGCCACAATTGTATCGATCAACTCTCGGAATTAAATAAGCACTATAAGTTGAATACAGAGGTCAAAACGGTCACCGAAATTGTTGCGGACGCGATTGTGCTTTTGCCGACGACCTCGACTACCGTTGCTTCGCCAAAGCCATAGTCTCACTTAGAACGGCAATCTCCGTAACAGCAGCTACGGCCTTCAGGATATCATCCTCGGTCGTGAACGGGCCGATGCCAAAGCGCACTGTGCCGTGGATCTTGTCGGTGCCGAGTTGTTCATGTACGAGCGGGGCGCAGTGAAGTCCGGTGCGCGAGGCGATATCGTGATCGACGTCAAGCATCGTGCCGACTTCGGCAGCTTCAATTCCCTCGATATTAAATGCCAAGACGCCGATGTGGTCGGTCAAGTCCTCCTGACAGTATAGGATAACATGCTCGATCTGACTAAGACCGTTGCGGAGCAACTTAAGGAGCCGCATCTCCCGACGCTCGATGGTTTCCATGCCCTGCTCCTGAAGCCACTTGACGCCCGCGTTCAAACCGGCAATTCCCGGAAGGTTCGGAGTCCCATATTCGAGGCGGTAGGGGTACTCGTCGAGGTGCGCACGATGGGCAGAGCGTACTCCGGTACCGCCGGCGCGCGTGTGGCGAATCTCAACGCCTTCGCGCACGTAAAGGCCGCCGATTCCCATCGGGCCCATTAGCGACTTGTGACCGGTGAACGCGATGATGTCGAGATTCATTGCCTGCAGGTCAACGGGAATTTTGCCCGCGGATTGTGATGCGTCGACGAGCAACAGGATGCCGCGTTCACGGCAGAGTTTACCGATTGCGGAGATGTCCTGCACGGTGCCGATGACATTGGAGCCATGATTGATTGCAACCAGGCGGGTGTTCTTCTTGAACCGGCGGGCGATGTCATCGGGCGAGACAAAACCCTTCTGATCGAAGGGAACGTGATCGACCTCGACCTGATTGTCGCGCGACAGATGATAGAGCGGGCGCAGCACCGAGTTGTGTTCGAGATTAGTCGTGATGGCGTGATCGCCGGGCTGAAGCGTGCCGTGGATGGCGAGATTCAGCGCATCGGTGGCATTGTAGGCGAAGATGAGTCGATTGGGATCGGTGCCGTTGAAGAAGGTAGTCAGAAGCTTGCGGGTTTCTTCGACCATCGAGCCGGCAACCAGGCACATGTCATAACCGGAGCGGCCAGGATTGACTCCATAGTTGCGGTAGAAGGTGTCCATTTGTTGGTAGACGACTTCGGGTTTGGGAAATGTTGTCGCACCATTATCAAGATAAATCATTCGTTCAATCCTGTCGCCCTAAAGTGGACTTGCTTCAGGGGCAGTATAGTGTAAATGGTTTAATAAGTCAACTATTGAGAAGGGTGGGGGGAAGCCCTTTTGTTTGGCTATGAATGAAATGGTTGTCCGCAGAGAGCATTGCGGCGGATGGAATCAAAGGGCGGCGCCAAGAATTCAGCAGGCGGATGCTGTCAGAAACTACTGCGATTCAAGAATCAGATCAGTTCATTATGACCAGTCGTTTCGTTTCTGTGATCGAACCGGACTCGAACCGATAATAATAGTGACCATTTTTGAGTGAGGCTCCGTCATCATCCTTGGTATTCCAGTAGATGCTCCATCGTCCCTTGGGAAGAACACCGTTGAAGAGAGCACGGGCCAAATTGTGGTCGACGTCGAAGATTTCGAGCTTGGCGCTCTGGCGCTGGGGCATCTCGAAAGAGATGCTGTAAATCGGTCCAAAGATATTGCTTAGTAGGTTAACGTTTAGGTCAGTGTTATCAGGCGAGAGCAAGAGGTAGTCGAGCGGATCCGGCGAATGTCCGGTTGCGGAATCGACGGAGGTCAAAGTTCTTCCGGAACTGACGAGTGTAAACTGCGAATCACCAAGCGGGCCTTGATCAGAATTTTCAACTTGCAGAGCGACGTCGCCGACTTTCAGGAAGGCGCCGTCCAGGGTATAAGCGTTTTCATTCGGTGCTGACCAACTAACGTAGAGTCCAAGATCCCCGGGATTCATCTCGAAACGTAGCGCCTCTTTTTCACTGAACAAATCGGCAGAAGGTATGAAGAAGGCGGGTACCAAGCCGGTTTCTTTGACCTTGAAGTGAAGGTCAAATCGCGAAATCGGGTTTGCCAATATCAAGTAAACTGGAAGGAGTATGACATCTTCGGAATGCAGACGCGCGCTGTCGAGGCCGTCAGCAAATACAACGATCCCGCCACAGAACCTGCCGGGATCCTGGGCGATCGCGGGTTGGGCGATGGTCAACAAAGCCATCGCGAACATCAGTATGAAGACGACTTGTTTCATCGGAGCAATACCAACTTTCTGACAACATTATCGGATCCTATGGATATGCGAGCGAAGTAAACGCCGGAGGCGGCGGATTTGCCGGACTCGTTGTTGCCGTCCCAAGGGAATTGGTGGACGCCGCGAGTTACGAAGTCATCGGCGATAGTGCGGACGCGTCGGCCGAGGATGTCGTAGATGGTGATGGTTAGGTGTTCGGATGACGGCATGTCGAGCTCGATAGTGGTGCCGGAGTTGAAAGGGTTGGGGTGGACGCATGTTAACTTTCCGCTCGCATTGGTTTGGGCGAGGGATGTCTCGTCGATACCGACGCAAGTGATTTCATATGGATATAGACAAATGGGTCTGTAGGGTGAGCCGCTTTGAGAGATAAATTCAGTTCCTCCGACTGTGGAGAAGGTGCAAGTGTCGAGTATGAATTGGCATTCACATGGCCGATTTTGGAATTGCCGAAAGTTGAGTGTGGCAAAGTGTCCGACAGACGGCGCCGTAAGTTTAACGTCAGAGCCGATCCAGATCAACGCGACGCGTGGATAAGAAGTTTGGTTGTCAGCTGTTACTGTCAACACAGACGTTGGGTTGTCTTTGATTAGCGTACCCGCTGTGACAGACGTCAATTCAAAGCTATCCGGGATGTAACAGAAGACCATGGCGACAAATTCGAGCGAATCATCGGTCATCAGGTAGATAGGTATAGAAAAAGTGTCAGGATACTGAACGAGGTAGGACCATCCGCAACGGACTGTGTCGGGAACACCCAAATCCTGTGAATGCACATTTGTCGCTAACGAGCCGAGTGACAGCAGCGCCAAAGCTACCCCTTTTATCAGCATTTCAGCCTCCCGCGATTAAGGTCAATCGCTCGCAAAATCCACCCCCGAGTCAATGTTCTAACACAATTTACCGACAGGACTCAATTTTTTGCAACTGTTTTCTTGGGGTTTTGAGTTATGTTGATCCGCGAGGTTTAAAGTGCACGAGTTGTCAATTGCGGATAATATCATCAATGCCGTCAAGGAAGCATCGCAGTCCAGAGGGATGCTGGCGGTGAGCAAGATCGGAGTGCGGATCGGGTCGTTGAGCAGTGTCGATCCGGATGCGCTGACTTTCGGGTTTGATGTGCTTAAACGCGATCAGGGGATGATGGATTGCGAACTGGCGATTGAGTTTGTCAAGACAACGGCGCGATGTACCAAGTGCCTGTACGAGTTTAAGGTTGAGGATTGCGTGTTTGTTTGCCCGCAGTGTGCAAGTTCACAGTGTGATTTGGTGAGTGGACAGGAGTTGGAGATTGCGTATTTTGAGGGGGAGTGAGGGAAAATTGCGTGAAAGCGCCCTTACCGCCACCCCTCTCCCAGAGGGAGAGGGGTAAAATAGAACAAGAGATAGGTTACTGGAGCGACGTAGAGGTGTTATGACGGAGAGAGTTTCGATAGAGAAGAAGGTGTTGTCGGAGAATGATCAGCTGGCGTCGGCAATACGTGCGGATTTGGCGAAGCGCAAGATTTTTGCGATTAATCTGGTAAGCTCACCGGGGTCAGGAAAGACCAGCTTGATTGAGAAGACAATTGGCGCGCTTGGAAAAGAGCTGAAGATCGCGGTAGTTGCCGGTGATGTGCAAACGGAGAATGATGCCAACCGGATTATCAAGGCGGGCGGGAAGCTGGTGCGGCCAATTGTAACGGGCGGGGCGTGTCACCTTGATGCAAAGATGGTGGGCAAGGCGCTGGAGCAGATCGAATTGGATAATGTTGATTTGCTGATCATCGAGAATGTGGGGAATCTGGTTTGTCCGGCGAGCTACGATTTGGGCGAGGCGATGAAAGTCGTCATCATGAGTACGACTGAAGGAGATGACAAACCGTTGAAGTATCCGGCAATGTATCGCCGCTCCAGCGTGGCAATAATCAACAAAATTGATTTGTTGGGGACATCAGATTTCGACTTGACTGCGGCACGGGGCAACGCAAGTAAGATCAACGGTGATTTGAAATTCTTTGAGATGTCGACGCGCTCGGGCACCGGACTTGAGGCGTGGTATGGCTGGCTTCGGGAATCAGTTTCCAACCTCAAGAAATAGCTCAAAGCGTTGCGAAGTCCTTTGTAACCTGCTATATATCAACGGCCGATAAGAAGAATAGCGGACTTGCGCCTCCAGTGGGCGGCCGTTCTTGCGTGTACCTTAAGTTAAGGAAGACTTGGGACTGTGTATCAACGGATTGTTGAAAGTTTACTTTACCCCGTGCTCGTTAAAAAGCAGGGCAGCAAAGAGTTAGCAATACTCGCCGAGTTGCAGCACTGCGAAAAAATGAGTTCTGACGAGTTGCAGGCGATCCGGCTGGAGCGGTTGCGGGATATCCTACAGCATGCCGGCGAGTTCGTGCCTTTCTATCGCGAAAGATTCGCGGCTGCAGGATTCAATCCAACGACCGTGACCGATTTTTCCGACCTGCAGAAGATTCCCATACTGACTAAGAAAGACATTCAGGAGAACCGCGATGCGCTGATATCAACGGCATACAAGCGGCAGGATTTGATTGCGAATCGAACGGGTGGATCGACGGGGTCGCCGCTGCAGTTTTTTCATGATAAGCAGCGTTGGGATGTGAGGCAGGCGGCGACAATTCGGCATAATCTGTGGGCCGGACACAAGATCGGACAGAAGGTGGCGGTATTGTGGGGACATCAGTCTGATCTTGCGGGGTTCCAATCACTAAAAGCGAAATTGCGAAATATCTTCATAGACCGGTTGTTGATTTGTGACAGCTCGAGTTTTTCCGAAGCATCGTTAAAGCAATTCGCGCTCGACTTCCAGCGATTTCAGCCGGAGGGAATACTCGCCTATGCAAACTCGCTTGCTCTGGTGGTCGATTTCATGAAGGCGAACGGTGTCGAACTTCCTCCACCAAAGTCGATCATTACGTCGGCTGAAGTACTCACGGCAGAGAATCGCGAAAAGATCGAAAGCTATTTTGGAGTCAAGGTGTTTGATCGCTATGGGTCGAGAGAGACCTCGGTGATTGCATCCGAGTGTTCGGCTCATTTTGGCATGCATATCGGAGCGGAGTATCTGCATCTGGAATTTGTCGACGGCAATCGCACGGTATTGCCCGGTGAGTCAGGCGACATTCTTGTGACAGTATTGGGCAATCACGCGTTTCCATTCATCCGCTACGGCATTGGCGACGTTGGTGCGGCGGCGCCGCAGTCTACATGTAGTTGTGGAGTAACTCTGCCAAAGATGCAGATGGTTGCGGGGCGCACAACGGACTTCTTGCTTGCACCAGACGGCAGGAAAGTCTCTGGCGCGGCGTTGACAATTTACTTAGCGGCGAAAGTTCCCGGGGTACGCCAGGCGCAGATCATTCAGCGTGAACGAGAGCGGCTGATTTTCAAGCTGGTAACAGATTCACAATTCAACGCCAATTCAAAAGCCATGATCGAAGAGAGGGTCAGACACTTCTTCGGTGCAACAATGGGTGTCGATTACAGTCTGGTTAATGAGATCCCAAAAGAAGCATCAGGCAAGTACCGCTTCTCAATATGCGAACTAAAAGGGGAGGACAGGTAGCTTTGGGACTGACTGAACGGCTGATACGGCATTTCGGAAATCCGTTGTTGCTGGCCTATCGCGGCGAGTCAGCGATACTATCCAATTTCCGGAAGTTCCGGCTGATGTGGTGGGCCTCGCGAGAGCTGATTGAAGTCCATCAACTATCACGGTTGAAGAAACTGCTGTTGCACGCGGCGAATTCGTCAGAATTCTACAAGAAACGATTTCATGAAGCGGGCTTCCTGGCCGCGGAGGTGAAGTCGTTGCAGGACATTTCGGCGCTGCCGTTTCTCACGAAGGGCGATCTCAATAGCTCGATGGCAGAGATTCTGTCTTCGCGGTACAAGCGAGTCGAACTGATAGAATCTTCCACGGGTGGATCATCGGGTGTGCCGCTTACCTTTTACCGGGACCGGGAAGTGACAGCCGTGCGGCGGGCGCAAGATTATTTTTTCAATGCGCGATTGGGGATTTATCCCGGGACCAAACGAGCGTGGGTGTGGGGATCGCCGTTGGATACATTCCATCTGGATAAGTTTAAGGCGCGCGTTGCCAACTTTCTCGGTGATCGTGCTACTTATTTTTACAGTTTCGATGCAACGCCGGAGACTTCCAAGCAGTTTCTTGAGGCAGTCAATCGCTTCCATCCGAAGGCGATCTTTGCTTACCCGAACATGTTGGCGGCGATGGCCGAATTGGCGCGTGACAGCAACATCAAGGTGCGAAAAGTCGGCAAGATCATTGTCACTGCCGAGCCACTGTATGATTGGCAGAGAGAGCTGTTTGCAGAAATCTTCGGAGCGGAGACATATGAGCGCTACGGCTCACGAGAAATTGGGACAGTAGCTTCGGAGGGTTACGATCATGTCGGGATGCACATTTTTGAGCCGACATATTATCTCGAAGTCATCGACGATAACGGATTGCCCGTGCAGTACGGGCAAATGGGCGAGCTGGTCGTGACGGATCTCTACAATCGTGCCATGCCGCTGATACGTTATCGAACGGGGGACATGGTACGAATTGAGGAAGCCTCGGCGCGCTCCGGCACCTGCTGGCGGAGGATTACCGCCGTGGGTGGGAGAGTCGTAGACCTGGTGTATCGCTTGGATGGCTCGCGAATTGCGGGCGAGGCGATCATCATGTCGCTAAGAACGGCGGGAGTTAGGAACAAAGTTCAAGTTGTCCAGAACACGCCTCAATTGCTGACGGTGAAACATCTGTACAGTGAAGCGATTTTGCCGGAAGTGCAGGCAGCGTTTCAACAAAAGATAAACGATATTCTCGGCGGGGAAGTAACGATAGAGTACGCGGGCGTGGCGGAACTGCCATATGATAAATCGGGGAAGTACCGGTATGTCACCAGCGAATGCGGAAAGGAATCCGGTGGAGCAGATCGCTAAGCGTTTAGCCGGTGTGCGAATATTGATTGTGGCGCCTTCGCTGGCGATCATGGGTGGTCAAGCGGTGCAGGCAGATTTGCTGCTGCGCAATTTCAGGGCCGAGGGGGTTGATGTCGGGTTTCAGCCGCACAATCCGGTGCCGTGGTGGCCGCTGAATTATTTGACGAGGATCAAGTATGTCCGAACGGCGATTGTGTCGCTGTTCTATGTTGCGGGATTGTTAAGGCGAGTGCCCAAGTATGATGTGATACATATTTTCTCGGCTTCGTATCGTTCATTCCTTCTCGCTCCGGCGCCGGCGATCTTGATTTCACGATTGTTTGGGAAGAAGAGCATACTGAATTATCGATCCGGCGAAGCGGATGATCATCTTGCCAGATCGGGCAAGAGAGTATTCAGGATAATTCGCTCGGCAAACAGGATTGTCGTGCCGTCGGGCTACCTTGTCGACGTTTTCGCAAAGCACGGTTTTTCGGCGGAATACATTTACAATATCGCCGACTTAGAGACGTTTCAATTTCGCGAACGCACGTCGATAGCACCGAATATTCTGGTGCCGCGTAATCTTGAGCCATTATATGATATCGAGACGGCGATCCGGGCATTTGATGTTTTTCGCAAGAAGCACCCGGACGCGACAATTACGATAGTCGGCAGTGGTTCGGACGAAAAGCGTCTCAAAAAATTTGCAGCACTGGAAGGAATAAGGGACATCGTTTTTACCGGTCGGGTGGAGCGAACTGAAATTGCGCGTTTGTATAATCAAGCCGACATCTTCTTGAACACGTCGATCATTGATAATATGCCGGTGGCAATCGTAGAAGCATTTCACTGCGGACTTCCGGTCGTGACGACAAATCCGGGCGGGATACCCTACATTGTCCGTGACCGGGAAAACGGGAGGCTTGTGCCGATGAAAGACGTTGAAGCAGTCGCGGAGGCGCTGGAAGAAGTGTACACGGATGCAAAACTTCGAAACAAGATCATCGCCGGTGCCCGCAAGGACGCTGTGAATTACTCATGGGATCAGGTAAAGCATCACTGGGCGGACAAATATTCTGAATTGGCGGGTGTACGTGAGTAAAGCGTCAAAGTTGTTACAGAAACTTGCCACCGGTCAATTCTGGGAACTTAGTTCGCGCGCTCGCGAGGAACTCATTCGCGGGCAAGAGCGGCGACATCACGATCAGAAAGGCGACTACTTTGAGCCGCAGAACTGGGTTAAGATATTCAGCCCCGAGTTCCTGAAGGCGCATGCTCAAGCTGATGGGTCGACTGACTTGGCTGCTGCGCTGAAAGACAAATCTCTTAAGAAATTCTTCCCGGGCTTTGAACGTGCTGAGGAATTCAGAGATTTCATTACGAAATTCTGTCCGCGAGAACAAAATCGCATCTTGACAGCGGCACGAAATGTGTTGGAAAACGAGTTTACGATTTTCAACAACAGCCGGGTGAGACTCGGTGATCCACCGGTATGGAACGAGGAAGCACGAACGAAAAAGGTGGCACCGGAGAAGTTTTACGGAGATGTCGAGTATCTAAGTCCAGAGGAGGTCGGTGATTCCAAGATCATCTGGGAACCTTCGCGACTGCAGATTGTCTATGATCTGGGACAGGCCTATACCCTAACCGGGGAAGAGAAGTATGCCGCACACTTTTTTGATTTGCTCAACCATTGGAACAGGCGCAATCGCGATTATCACGGGATCAACTTTTGTTCGGCACTGGAATTTGCGTTTAGGGCGAATTCAGTAGTTTGGGGATTGTATTTCTTCCGACAGTCGGAGAGTCTTGGTCAACAGGCAGCCCGGGATGTGTACAGACTGCTGTATATTTCCGCACGCTTTATGGCGGATCATCTCTCGCGTTACTTCTCTCCGAATACACATTTGCTTGGCGAGGCGTACGGTCTTTATTTGATCGGCCTGCTCTTTCCGGAGTTCCGGGAGGCGGAAAAGTGGCGTGCGATGGGTCGAAAGATTCTTTGCGAAGAAATTCGCCGTCAGATCAATGGCGATGGGATGCACGTCGAATTGTCGACTTGCTATCACGCGTACGCGGTCGAGTTTGTGCTGTCCTTTCTGATTTTAACCGAGCAGTGCGAAGGAAGTGCGCCTGCGGAGACGCGCAGTGTTCTTCGCAGTATTCTTCGCAGCATGTCAGAAGTGCTTCATCACCTGCAATTGCCCGACGGTCTTTGGCCGCATATCGGCGACGAAGACGGAGGCAGGTTGTACTTCCTAAGCCGACCATTGTCGCACAACTTCAGTCCGATACTTGAGGCGACGCAGAGGTATCTGGGAATAGAGACAAGTCAGACCGACCGAAGCCCGGAATCCTTCTGGCTCACCGGCAATCGCGAATTGGAATCTCCAGTAAAGGGTCATGAACGTTATGTGTTGACAGTATTGCAGTCGAGCGGGATCGTCATTTCGCGAAGTCAACAGATGCACAGTGTCTTTCAGGCGGGACCTTTTGGATATCGGGACTGTCCACATTCGCATGCGGACCATCTGCACTTGGACTTAAGCGTCAACGGCGAATCGCTATTGGTGGATCCCGGTACGCTTTGCTATACAGGAGATCTGCGGCTGCGGAACTTGCTTCGGGGCTCACAGTCGCACAATGGACCGCGGCTGGCTGAGCGGGAGTATTATGATTCTGATGATCCATTTGGCTGGCAAGTTCGGCCCGATTGCCAGGTCGCTGACTGCCTTGCGAGCCGGCATGCGAGCGTATTCACCGCGGAATATCGATTGCGCTTTCACGACGGGCTGGAAAGTAGATTCTGCCGGAGGGTACTTCACCTAAACGATCACGGTTGGATGGTTAACGACCAGGTAGTAACAAATAGACCGCACGCAGTAGCATGGGACTACGTGACGCCGGGCGTCCTGGAAGAGCACGAGACCTTTGTTGCGATAGTCGGCCGGTCGAATCATTTGCGGATTCGGTGCCACCCGACCCTTCCGAAAGGCGTTTTTGCCGAGAGCCCGATTTCCAATGATTACGACAGCGCCGGGATTGGCCGGGCGCTCCGGTTCGTAAGCGCTCCGGTGACGGGTATCACGCAGAATTTCACGATTACGTCATTTCCGCATTTGGACCGGTCAAAATTCGGCGAGGAGAAGTTTGCGGATTTTGGACGCTTCCAATTTTCGGATGGCGGATTCGTCGCGTACATTGAGTCGCGAATGAGTCAAGAGACTGATGGTTTTCTGACGGATGCGGCGTTTGGGATTATTTCTTTCTACAAGGGTGGTGAGACGCATGCACTGCTGTGTGGGGTTTCCAAATTGATTGTCGGAGGCCGGACGATTTTCGAATCAGAGACAGAACTGTCATTTGCTGACATTCACCTATCAGGTGATCTTGTCAAAGCTGCAGTGCCGGCTGGGACCGAATTGAAACCACTCGCAAGTATGAAATACGAAAAGACTGAACTTAAACCTCTCTTGCCGGTGAATCATGTGCGGAATCTGCGGAATTAGTTACAAAAATCCAGATCGTCCGGTTGAGCGCGAACTGCTAAAGGCGATGAATGATGTCATTGCCCATCGCGGCCCGGATGACGAGGGATATTATCTGTGGCAGAACACCGGGTTTGGCCACCGACGTTTGTCAATTGTCGACCTTAGCCACGGACACCAGCCGATGGCCAGTCCTGACGAATCGATGTGGATAGTCTTTAACGGCGAGATCTACAATCACCTGGAGGTGCGCCGGGAGATGGAGGGGCGCGGTTATTCATACCGAACGCACTGCGACACCGAGTCTATCATCTACTGCATCGACGCACATGGAGCGGCGGGGCTGCACAAATTGCGTGGAATGTTTGCCTTCGCCCTGCACGATCAGCGGACGGGAAAGATGTTGATTGCGCGAGATCGGTTGGGTGTCAAGCCGCTCTATTACATCGATACGCCGGAGTTCTTTGCTTTTGCATCGGAGATGAAAAGCCTGCTGCAGATTCCGCAGGTCAAACGCATGGTCGACTACAAGGCACTGATGCAGATTCTGGCCTTGAAGTACACCTGCGATGATTCGACGTTGTTTGCGGGAATCAAAAAGCTGGAGCCGGGGCATTATCTGGAGTACGATCGCGGTACGGTGAGCATCGTTCGTTATTGGGACTGTGCCCATATCAAGGTTGATGACAGCATAACAGAAGTAGACGCGATTAAGCAGATGCGGCAGTTGATGGATACATCGATCAATTTGCGTCTGATGGCGGATGTACCGCTGGGGATGTTTCTGTCGGGTGGAATTGACTCGACGATTATCAGCGAGCGGATGTCGAAGATGGTTGACCGCAGGATCGCCACGTTTTCAGTCGCCTTCGGTGAACGTGAAGCCAATGAATTGCATTACGCGCGCATTGCGGCGAAGCACGCCGATGCCGATCAGCACGAAGTTACAATGACGACGAAGGAGTTCTTCCAGCTTTTGCCGCGCATGATCTATCACGAAGATGAACCAATTGCGCATCCGTCCTCGGTTGCGTTATACAAGGTTTCGGAACTGGCGGGAAAGCATGTGAAGGTTGTGCTCACCGGCGAAGGTGCGGATGAGTTGTTTGGAGGCTACGAACGCTATTATCAAACGCTGGCAAATATCAAAACGGACAAGCTGTTGTTTTCGATTCTGCCGCGATCTCTGCGAAGCCGCGTGTTTCGCCCGCTGCTCGATGCGTTGCCGTACAAATTTCCATTTCGCAACAAGGCGATACGTACGACAGTCTATCTGGAGCCGGATCTGGAATCGATTTTTTTGGACAACTACTCGACGTTTTCGCGGGCGCAACTTGCCAAATTGCTCACCGGAGATAACTGGAAGGAGTTGGAAGCCGACCAAGTGTATGCCGGGTATTTTGACAACTTCAATCGATCGAACAATTCGACGCTGTTGAGCAAGTTGCTTTATACAGATATCAAAACCTACTTAGTTGAACTTCTGATGAAGCAAGATCAGATGTCGATGGCGGCGTCGATTGAGTCGCGCGTGCCGTTTCTCGATCATCATCTGGTGGAATTTGCTTTTTCATTGCCGGATGAGCTAAAGATCAAGGGGTTCGACACGAAGCGTATCTTGCGGGCAGCTTTTGCGGAGGATATTCCAAAGGAGATACTCAAGAGGCCAAAGGCGGGATTTCCCGTTCCCATCAAACGCTGGTTTGCGAATGAGTACCATGATGTTGCGCGGAGAATCATCCTTGGCGACGATTCATTTTGCGGGGCAAATCTCAATCGTGAACTGATCGCCGGCTTTTTTGAATTACATCGGTCGGGTAAATACAATTACTCCGACCAAATCTGGACGCTGTTGAATCTGGAACTCTGGCACACGATGTTTATCAAGGGGGAAACGTGGGACAAGGTCAAGATCGCGGTATGAAAGTACTATGGATAAAGTCAGACTTTCCGCTGCCGGCTGATACCGGGGGCAAGATTCGTACGAGACATCTACTCGTTGAGCTGGCGAAGCAGGCGGAGGTGACATTCCTCTGCTATGTAACGCCGAATCACGATCAGAAATTTCTCGCGGAGATGCGTGGATACGGCATCTCGGTTGAAGCAGTCGTCAGAGAGGAAGAAGACAAGCAAGGGATTGGTTTTCAACTACGCGTCTTGTCCAAGTTGTTCTCGCCTGGGCCATACATTGTTAACAAGTACATTTCTGATGAGATGATCGCTCGCGTGCGGAAGCTTGCGACACCGGACCGATGTGACGTCGTGATTTGTGATTTTCTGGAGATGGCGTGGTGTCGCGATTATGTGAGTGGTGTGCCGACGGTTCTGTTTGAACACAATGTCGAGACGATGATTTGGCGGCGGTATCACGAGGTCGAGAGTAACCCGATTAAGAAACTCTATTTCGCATACGAAAAAAAGCGAATGGCAAAGTATGAGGCAGCCGCGTGCAGGAATTTTGATCACGTGCTAACCGTCTCGGAACATGACGGCGAGAAATTGACGCAGGAATTTGGATTGCGTTGTTTTACGGTTTTGCCGACAGGAGTTGACATCGAGTATTTCGCACCACAGCAGGGTGAGGTACAACAAAGGCTGGTTTTTTGCGGCTCGATGGATTGGATGCCGAATATTGACGGGTTTTGGTGGTTCTATCGTTCGATCTATCCTCAAGTATGTAAAGAACTTGCGGAAGTAACCTTTTCGGTGGTGGGGCGCCGTCCCGGCGACGACATTGTGGCTATAGCTAAATCGGACCGGAGTGTGATTGTGAGTGGTACTGTTGAGGATGTCAGACCTTACGTTGCCTCCGCCCAATTGTACATAGTGCCACTGCGCGTGGGCGGAGGAACGAGGATCAAGATTTACGAAGCTATGGCCATGAAGAAATGCGTGGTTGCAACCTCCATCGGAGCTGAAGGTTTACCGGTCGTGGACGGTGAGCACATCGTTCTGGCAGATTCTGAAAAGGATTTTGCCGATCGGATAAAGGAATTGTTGCGAGACGCCAACAAACGCAATAGAATTGCTGAGTCTGGTTATCGAATGGTGACCGAGAATTACGGCTGGGCCAGAGCTGCCAAGATACTCCATGGCGCTCTGCAGGCTACTTTGGCAGAGTCTTGAGGTGAGAATGAAGATTTCAATATTTGGAATGGGATATGTTGGCGCCGTGACGGCGGCTTGTCTCGCAAAAGAGGGACATGAAGTCATTGGCGTTGATATCAGCAAGGACAAAGTCGAGCAGATTGGCGCGGGTAAGAGCCCGATTGTCGAAGCCAAAATCGGTGAAATCATGGAGGATGTCGTCAAGCGGGGCGCATTAAAGGCAACGCTAGACGCCAGGGCGGCGATCAATGAGACCGAGGTTTCGATGATTTGCGTTGGGACGCCATCGCGGGAGAACGGCGATGTCGATTTGACCTATGTCACGCGCGTGACGGCAAAGATCGGGCAAGTACTGAAGAACAAAAAGGAATTCCACACTCTCATATACCGATCGACTATTCCTCCTGGGACGACGGAAGATGTCGTAATTCCGATATTAGAGGAATCGTCGGGGAAGAAGGTCTATATCGACTTTGACGTTTGCTTCAATCCAGAATTTCTGCGCGAAGCCTCGTCAGTAGATGACTTTTATAATCCGCCTTTTACGGTGGTAGGGGTACAATCGGAAGCGGCTGCCGAAGTGGTAAAAAAGATGTTCTCATTTCTGAACGCTCCGTTTGAAGTAACGACTATTCGTACGGCGGAGTTTGTCAAATACGTTTGTAATGTCTGGCACGCACTCAAGGTTTGTTTCGGGAATGAGATCGGGACGATTGCGCGTAAGATGGGAATCGACGGGCACGAGGTGATGCGATTGTTCATGATCGATAGCAAACAAAACATCTCTCCGATGTACCTCTGGCCGGGATTTTCTTATGGCGGTTCATGTTTGCCGAAAGACGTGCGCGGTTTGATATATCAGGCGAAAAGGCAGGATTTTGGTGCGGCTTTGCTGACGGCAATCCCTCTTTCCAATGAGCAGCAACTTAATGAAGGATTTAAGCTCATTACCTCCTTCAAGAAGAAGAAGATCGGATTTCTGGGGCTGGCCTTCAAGGGCGGGACGGATGATCTTCGCGAATCGGCGCTGGT
>CAUJJY010000338.1 GCA_963205155.1 Candidatus Zixiibacteriota bacterium
TCCCTTCTGGCATGAGACCATCGCACCAAGTATCAAGTCCGGTCAGAGAATTCTGGTAGCTGCCCACGGAAATAGCATCCGTGCAATGGTCAAGTATCTCGACAACATGTCGGAAGATGACATACTCGGTCTGAACATTCCAACGGCGCTGCCGTTGGTCTACGAACTCGACCAGGACCTCAAACCCTTAAAGCACTACTACCTCGGTGATCCTGAAAAGGTCAAGCAGGCAATCGAATCGGTTGCCAATCAGGGCAAAGCGAAGAAATAGCTTTTCGAAAGGAACCAATATGGCAACATCCAAATTCAGCCTAAGCGAATCCCTGCGTCTGCAGGCAGGCGATTGCTTGATTCTTCCCTTCCTTGATGATAAGAAAGGCCTCTTCATGAAGACCTCCTTGCCCAAGGAAGTCCAGGCCGCTGCACGAACAAGCCCAACTGCAGGAAGCACTCTTACAACACTGCGCGGATCGATCAACAAAGTCGAAATCATGATTCGCACTGTCCGTCTTGACACGAAGCACTCGGACACCATTCGCGAAATGAAAAAAGCAGTTGCCGCCGCAATTGCTGCGGCTCCGAAGGAAGACTGCAAGCGAGTGGTCATCGCATTGAGTGATCGGCACATCGACTGGATGGTCGCAGCTCATGAAGGCGCAATTCTCGGAAGTTATGCTTTTGATAAGTATCTATCGAACAAAGCAAAACCGGTTACTGTTGTCGTAGCCGGCATCAAGCCAACCTCAACAATCAGTAGGCGTCTCAAAGAACGCGAAGTCGTCTATGAATTGGTTAATGCCGCCCGTGACCTTTTGAGCGAGCCACCGAATGTCATGAATCCACCGGTACTTGCCCGTGAATTCCAAAAGTTGGGCCGGAAATCGGGGCTTAAGGTCACAGTTTGGGACGAGAAGCGACTTGTCAAAGAAGGATGCGGCGGTACTTATGGCGTCGGTGTTGGCGCAAAAGCTAAACCGCGGATGGTAATTGCCGATTACAATCCTCGCGGAGCAAAAAAGTACCTCTGCCTCGTCGGTAAAGGTGTCACTTATGATACCGGCGGTTACGGACTCAAGCCTGCCGCATCGCAGATTGGTATGAAATACGACATGGGTGGCGCCGCTATGATGTTCGCCGCCGCTTGCGCCATTTCTCGACTGAAACTACCGATAAGAGTCACTGTCATAACGCCTTTGGCTGAAAACGACATCTCCGGTGAATCAATGCACACAACGGCAGTTCTAACTACCAGATCCGGCAAAACCATTGAGGTCGAACACACCGACGCCGAAGGTCGTCTCCTCTTGGCAGATGGACTTGCTCTTGCCGGTGAACGCAAGCCTGACTGGATCATTGATTCGGCTACTCTTACTGGGGCTTGCGTGGTTGCGCTTGGCGAAGAGATTGCCGGCATTTTCTCCAATGACCCGAAACTGGCACAAGAAATCATCTCGACCGGACGCGAAGAAGGCGAACTCTATTGGGAATTGCCGCTCTTTATGCCGCATTCTTCGAAAATCAAGACGACGATCGCTGATGTCAAGAATCGCGGCGATGCCTGGGGTGGCGCAATTACGGCTGCAGTCTTCCTGAAAGAGTGGGTTAACGACGACGCCAAGTGGGCGCATATCGACATTGCCGGCCCCGGCGGTAAAGAACAACCGCTGGACCACCTCGGCAAAGGTGCCAAAGGATTTGGCGTGAAAACGATAGTCCAGTTGGCAAAGAAGCTCGCATAGCTTCATTACGAGCGGGGGCTTGGCCAATAAAAAAGAGACGGTCCAACAGGAATCCGTCTCTTTCCTTTTTTGACTGTTCGAATCTAATGCGTTGAAGACTGCGCTGTTGGTTTGCCGAGAACCACTGGCACAGTGTACCTCGGTGAATCGGATGCTGTCCCTGTAGTGAAGGTGAACGACTTTTCGAACTCATTGTCTTTGCAGCCGGGAGCAACCTTAACCTTGATCGTACCCGTGCTTCCCGGATTGATGCTGCCACTCGGCAATGTCACGTTTATGAACTCAAATGGATAACTCACCAGCGCCAATTGCAGCGGCTCCTGCGAAACGTTCTTCACCAACACATCAAACTCTTTCGCACGAGTCGCAGACGTAATGTCAATGTTCCACGGCGTCAACTGCGCCGGCTTGGCAGAATCGGGATGCGTATTTATCGTTGCTTTGAACCGAAGCGAGAATGTCCCGCGGGCGTCGTCATTGCATGTAACTGTTGCAGTCTTCTGGACAACTCCCCTGTATGACTCAATGGATGTAAAGATTAGTTCCACCGCCGTGGAATCGCCGGGAGCCACGACTTCCTTCTTGATGGGGGCCTTAGTACAGCCACAACCGGGCTTGACATTCAATATCTTGAGTGAGTCGGTACCGCTCGCGCGCATGACATAGGAATGCGCAACTTTACATACCTGCGGGATATATCCAAAATTGAACGTTGTCTCGTCAATCTCCAGACGCGCCTGTGCGTTTGCCAGACTCGAGGTCAAGAGCCCAATCAGTATTACTTTTGCGAGTCGCGAAACAATCATGACTATTCCCTCCGTATGTCAATTCTGCACTATGAAACTGGACGCGATGACCGCTCTGCGCCGATCAATCGTCAGTATAGATACAAAACTTCGTGCATCCAGTTCCCGAGTCTCGACCTGACCTAACGGAAATTGGCGAATTCAAGATGGAACGGTAAGTTGCGATCCTTGAGTTGCTTCATGACTTCCTGCAGATCATCCTTCTTGGCGCCCGTCACACGAACCTGGTTCTCCTGAATGCTTGCTTGGACTTTGAGCTTCAACTCCTTGATGATCTTGACGATCTCTTTGCACTTCTCCGTCTCAATCCCCGACTGTAGCTTAATCTCCTGACGCAAAGTCCCTGCAAAAGCGTCCTCGATTTTCCCGTAAACAAGCGCCTTGTGCGGGACATTGCGCTTGGCGAGTCGAGCATGCAGAATGTCTGTAATATTTTGGAGTTGAATATTGCTCTCCGCGATCAGAACCATAACCTGGTCCTTCTGATTGAACGTTATCTCCGCCTTGGTGCCGCGAAAATCGAATCTTTGCGAAATCTCCTTCATCGCCTGGTTGATGGCATTCGCCACTTCATGCAGCTCGATTTTTGAGACAATATCGAACGAAAAATTCTGTGCCATAACAGTTGTGATCCACTCCCTTCTCGCTTTCAGAATTACACTCTCGAACATAGGTATGGAGAATTCCAAAGTCAAGTGAACTAGTTCTTACGGTTATTCATTGACCACACACGGAGTAAGCGATATACTCAACTGCGAAGTAGCGCCTATGAATATCATTCCCTTCTCCGAACAGCATATCATTCCCTGGCAGGAAGCGATTGACCGGACCCCCGAGTCACCCGGCCCGACAAGCGGACCGGAATACGGTTCGAGTATGGATGTGTCTTGGAAAAATACATTCATCTTTGAAGCCGGCGACTTATTCCTCCCTTTCTCTCTGCGAAACTCAAACCAACTGAAAATTATTCCTACCGCCAATTATGCAGGTGCACAAATAAACAGTCTGCTCGGTGTGCGGGAAGTGGACACCAGTGTATTTGATCGATTGGCAACGTTGCCGCGAAACTGCGTAATCACTTTACAGCTGCCGCGCAGAATCTATGATGAACACAAGAAGAATTTCTCATTGCTGAACTATGAAATACAGAATGTGTTCGATTATCACATGATTCCGCTGCGAGACTCTTACGACGAATGGTTCAACCGCAAGGTCATTGAACGGCGCTTCATCCGCAAAGCCGAGCGGGAAAACGTCGAAGTCCGATTTGGCGCCGGTGAACTGTTGCCAACCTTTTATGATATCTATCAACATTCTGTCCAACGATGGCAAAAGCAGGATCCGCGCGCATCATTCCACCGCCTGGACCGCATGCAACGGCTCTTCACTTATCCAAACGGCCGGGTCGAAATCGCACTTGGCTACTATCAGGACAAGCCGATTGCCGGAGTGGTCTTTGCGCAATACCAACAGACCGCCGCATACCTGTTTGGAGGTTTTGACTACGAGTATCAACATCTGCGGGCCATGTTTCTTGTGCATGCGACGATAGTAAAACGACTTACCGAGGCACGCATTCGACTTTATAGCCACGGTCTAAGCTTGGGACGAAAGTCGCTTGAGCACTTCAAGGAATCGCTCGGTGCGGAGCGCAACCATGCCGTCGTTATCGTTCGCCACCGATTCCCGAAGATCAAACGTATTCTGAAATCACTGAAGGCCTCCTCCACACCTGCTCAATCAGCGTCCCCTTCGGGAGGACACGAATTGTGAGCCTGCCTCATGGCATAGCAGACACGAAATGCCCGCTAATATATCCTCCATCGTCACCGTATAGAACTCGGTTGACTAATCAGGAGGAACATGAGGAAGAGTCTTCACGGCATACATCATATCACCGCAATTTCAAGTGACCCGCAAGCCAACGTTGATTTTTACAGCCGGATTTTGGGACTGCGAATGGTCAAGCAAACCGTCAATTACGATGATCCAAGTGTCTATCACCTTTATTTCGGCGATGCCGTAGGATCTCCCGGATCAATTCTGACCTTTTTTCCCTTTCCCGACGCGCAAGCAGGTAAAGTCGGTAATGGGCAAGTTGGAGCGATTGGCTATTCGATATCAGCCGAGTCAATTGACTATTGGGTGGATCGCTTTTCGCGTCTGGGGATAAAATTCGCCGGACCATTTGAACGATTTGGCGAAGAGATCATTACCTTCAGCGACTCTGATGGTTTGCCATTGGAATTGGTGGCCGATTCAAACCGCGCGGGCCAATCCTGGTCTGACTCACCTGTTCCGGCAGCTCATGCAATCAAGCGATTTAGCTCCGCAGCACTTCTGGTGAGCAGTAACGGCTCCACCGCAGAGTTGCTCACGGACATTCTTGGATTTGAGAAAATCGCCGAAGAAGGAAATCGCCAGCGTTTTGCTGCAGGCAGTAGCGACGATCGACAACTGATTGATATTGTCGTCGATCCACAAGGTAGACGCGGAATTCCCGGACCCGGGACAGTGCACCATATTGCTTGGCGTTGTCTCGACAAAGATCAAGAAGATTGGCGGAAGACTGTTGCCAAACAGGGATACAACGTGACCTCCATTATTGACCGTAATTATTTTCACTCTATTTATTTCCGCGAAAATAGCGGCATACTCTTTGAAATCGCTACTGACGAACCCGGATTTACGGTTGACCAGTCAGAGTTAGAACTTGGTTCACGCCTGTCGTTGCCACCTTGGCTGGAATCAAAGCGGGAAGACATCGTGCGAAAATTACCGTCATTGTCCATCGGTACGAAGCCCGTTTCACAAATCGAATGACAAACTCTCCCCTTGCACTCGTCCACGAATTCTTGCCGGCGCGAGAAAACACTAATGTTCATACGTTACTGCTCTTGCACGGCACTGGTGGCAGTCAATTCGACCTACTTCCGGTTGGAGAACGCCTTCTCCCCACTGCCGCTTTGCTTAGCCCGTTGGGAAATGTCTCCGAGAACGGCATGGCCCGTTTCTTCCGCCGCTTATCCCCCGGTGTCTTTGATCTCGATGACCTGCGATTGCGCACGCACGAGTTGGTTCAATTTGTCGAGGCTGCAGCCGCAACATATGAACTTGACAAAACGCGAATTATCGCTGCCGGATACTCCAACGGCGCCAACATGGCCGCCAGTCTGCTATTGCTTGCGCCAGGCACTCTGCACGCTGCCGTTTTGTTTCGCCCGATGGTCCCGCTGGTGCCGGCAAAAAAGCCCAGTCTTGACGGCGTTAATGTCCTGATTTGTGGAGGTCGTCATGACGAAGTGGTTGCCCCGGAAGAGGCCGTCCGCTTGGCGGAACTTCTGCACGAATCAAATGCCGCCGTCAGCATACATTGGTCGGATGCGGGTCATGGACTGACGTCGCAGGAAATTGCCTACGCCCGTGATTGGTTGAGCGGAAAGTTGGGGATCAAAAGTTGACGGCTTGCCTGTTGTCGTCTCTCACCGGTCAAGGCTTCAGATTCCAGGAATTCAATTCGTCGCGAAAACCATAATCAGTCATATCCATTTTGAGTGGAGTAATCGAAACATATCCGGCCTTGGTCGCCGAAAAATCAGATTGATCAAACTCCTGCCAATCGGGCTCGCCGGCAATCCAGTAGTACTTCTTTCCACGCGGATCAATGTTCTCCACGACGATATCTCGGTAAACGCGTTTCCCAAGCCGCGTGATTTGCACTCCCTTATAGCCGTTTTTCGGCGGATTTGGCATATTCACGTTCAGCAATGTAAATCCCGGCAAGCCGCGCTCAAGTACCCGTTTGGCCAGTTTTCGTGAAAATCGCGCCTTCGCCAGGTAATCGATATTCTCTGTCGCGACCGATGAAACTGCAATTGATGGAATTCCGAGTATGGCCCCTTCAAATGCCGCCGAAACGGTGCCCGAATAAGTCACATCGTCACCCATGTTCGGACCGCGGTTGATGCCGCTAATCAGGATGTCGGGTCGGCGCTTATTGTCGAGGATGCCGTACATCGCCACCATCACCGCATCCGTTGGTGTCCCATCCACCGAATAGAAGTTGCTTTTGAGCTTGTTAATCCTCAGCGGCCTCTGCAGAGTCAGTGAGTGCCCCGATGCCGACTGATCAACATGCGGCGCGACCACAAGCACATCGCAAACACGGGAAATCTCGCGTGCAAGTTTGGCCAGTCCCTCCGCCTCGTAACCATCGTCATTTGTCAGCAGTGCAAGCATAAGTCTACCATAATAGTGATTTGGCGAGCAATTTCAAGAATCTTAGCGTATCGCGAGCCGGTCTGATTGAACTGCTGCTGTTGTTATAGATCGTCTTGATCGGAATATCGCGTAAGCGATAACCCGCGCGTGCGGCTCTGATGATCAACTCCGGCTCAAGATCATAGTGCCTGGAAACAAGTTCCAGCGAACGCAGAACTCTCGTCGGAATTAGGCGGAAACCGCACTGGCTGTCGTGGATTCGAACTCCGGCAAAAACAGAAGCCACAAATGTCGAAAGCGTATTAGATATCTTTCGAGCTAACGGCATCTCCGGTCCCAATCGACGTACTCCGAGAAGAATAGTCGTGTCGTCCACAAACTCCTCAAGAAAGAGCTGAACCTCTACCGGATCGTGCTGAAGATCAGCATCCATTGTCACCCCGGCATCGAACTCATTCTCGATTGCGAAGTCAAAAGCCGTGCGTAAAGCCATCCCCTTGCCCAAGTTGAGGTCGTGGTTTATGATCGTAGCTCCGTGTACCCTAACTACCTCGTCGGTGCCATCAGTCGAACCATCGTCCACAACCAAAATAGCGATATGCGGATACAATTTCTCCAGTTGATCGACAAGTGTTGAAATCGTATTGGCGGCATTATACGCTGGAATGGCGACAAGGATTCGATGCAGCATGCCGCAAATATACAATAATTGCCGCAGACCATACAGCACTATTGCGAAGATGATCGACTATTGCGTACAATACTACCATCTAATTCGGGCGATTGCTGAATTGAGTAACTGGAGACGGTTTAAGAAATGAAACGAGCGATTCTCTTTGACTTCTGGCAAACACTCTTTCACGATATGAAGGAACGCGAAACCTTTGAATCGCGGAAGGATCTGGTGCGGAATTTTCTCCGGGAACACGACTATCAGGGCGCAAGCGAGGTCGATGCTGCGTTTGAAGCCTCCCGGCCCTGGTTCCTTGAAGTTTACCATCGGGAACAACGAACACCAGTGGTCCACGAACGCCTGACGTGGGTATTTGCCCATCTGGGCATCACCGTTGACCAAACTGCTTTGGAAGCCCTGTCCCGGGAATTCGAAGAGATGGGACTGATGTTGGATCCGCGTCTGACCGACAATCTTGCACCGGTCCTTGAACAACTTAGCCGCGACTATTTGCTGGGAATAGTCTCGGACACCGGCTATACCCCCGGACGAGTCCTGCGCAAACACATGAAGAAACACGGCGTGTTAGAATACTTCTCCGCCTTCTCCTTCTCGGACGAAACTGGTCGGGCCAAGCCTCACGCCCTTCAATTTGAGAACGTTCTGACCAAGTTAGGCATCGAGACCGAGCATGCGATTCACTGTGGGGACTTGCCTTCTCACGATGTTCGTGGTGCAAAGGCGCTCGGCATCACAACTATTCTCTACACGGGCTGTCACACCGAAGCTGCTAATGGTTACGAACCAGATTTCGTTATCACCGACTGGCGGGAATTGACGCCAATCGTCAACAAAGTTTTTGCTTGAAAGACCCGAACAAACAGATGATGTTCGAGCAACGGTGTAATTGCAATGACCGTAAACCTGCAGTAGAGCAGGATTTCTCAAACCAAGCCGGGATGATAGGCTACAAGTAAATGTCCGAACATTTCCGCTATCCAAAAGAGAGTTTTGAATGGCAATCCTTCGCCAGGCAACCATGGCGATTGCGCTGGCGGCTTCGCTCAATCCCGAACCATTTCGGACCGGAATTCCAGGAGTTCTATGCCCTGCTCGGAAAATCCCTCTATTGGAACGCTGAAGAGATTGCGAATTATCAATGGCGGAAAATAGCCGCACTGATCGCACATGCCGCCAAAACCGTGCCGTTTTACCAGCGGTGGTTTGCCGAACAGAAGATCTCGGCAGGAGACATTCGCAATTGGGTCGACTTCCAGAAACTGCCGGTCATCTACAGATCCGACATCGATCAGAACCTTGCAGACTTCACCTCAAGCGAATTCAAACTTCATCGTGGCTCCCCGGCATCAACTTCCGGCTCAAGCGGTCGAGTCCTTAAGTTTTATCGCAGCTGGAACACCGAGAGCTTCCGTCGCGCCGTGCTTTGGCGGCACTTCAATCAGATCGGGTACCGTTTTAAGGAACCGCGTGTATCGTTGAATGTCGCATTCGTCGATGCCGAAGCCGACCTATTGTACAAGTACGATCCGATCGACAATCTCGTGATGATCAATGGCAGGTTTCTCCACGCGTCAACTGCAAAGGCGATCCACGACCTGATAAAACGATTCAAGCCGGTTATGTTCTATGCTCACCCGGTCGCTCTTGCAACCTTGGGCAAAGCGATGGAAGAAGTGAATTTGCCACCACTCAATCTTCCGGTCATCTATGTTTATTCCGAAGTCCTTAACCAGGCGACGCTCAAGATTATCCGCCGCCAAATCGGAGTGAACATCTTTGATCACTTTGGTAATCGTGAAAACACAATTAGTGCATCGCAGCTTCACTGTGGAAACTATCACATTAACTCAGAATTCGTATACATGGAATTGACACCTTCGCCAAATCAGTTCGAAGGGCAGCCCCTCCACCGCGTGCTTGGCACCAATTTGATAAATTATGCTATGCCTACCATTCGCTATGATTGCGGCGACTTGGCCTCTGAAATCAGCCAATGCAGCAAGTGCAAGATCGCACATCCGACTATTCGGTTCATCGGCGGCCGCGACAAGAATTTCCTGGTTTCAAAACATGGCCTTCTGCACTGTCAGTTTGACGATTTTCTGCACAAACACGGAATCGAAATGCCGGACGATATTCAAATTGAACAGGTCGACATCGAAACTCTGATCCTACGGATGGTTGCCGGACACGATTACGTGCTTGAAAGGGATGAACCGATTCTGCTGGGTCACCTGCGTGACGCGACCAAAGGTTGGTTCAATATTCGGGTCGAATACGTTGACGCAATCCAGCAAACACCGGGATTCAAGAAATCAAAAGTTGTGTCGCGACTTGGCGCTGAAAATCTCGAGTCAACTAAAGAATGAAAACACTGGACCGCCTCAAGAAATCAATTCGCTGGCGCTATCGGCTGATCCCAGTACCATTTAGTTACGGCCGCGAGTTTCGCAGCAAATTCCGCTTCGTGAGGCGTTCGCTTGCTTTCACCGATGAACAACTTTACGAGTACACGTGGAATCGCCTTACTGCACTGATTAACTTCACATATCACAATACCGTATATTATCGCCAGCTCTTTGACGAATTGGATTGCCGGCCGGAAGACATCAAAACTCCGGCCGACTATCTCCGCTTGCCAACCACCAACCGACTCATTGTGCGCGAGAACCTCGAACGCATGAAACCGCGCAACTTCGGCAATACCCGCCCGATCAAGACCGTCACGTCCGGGACAACGGGTCTACCTCTCAAACTCTATCGCAGTCAATCACACGAGGCGCTACGCAAGGCAATTGTCTGGAGGCACTACAACGCCTGCGGCTACTTCTTCAAAGAACCCAGGGCCACGCTGGGGCGGCCGCTTGATTTTCCGCAA
Organism: Candidatus Zixiibacteriota bacterium; assembly: GCA_963205155.1. Taxonomy (GTDB): domain Bacteria; phylum Zixibacteria; class MSB-5A5; order CAIYYT01; family CAIYYT01; genus JADJGC01. Next base: position 10,339 of record CAUJJY010000338.1, read on the forward strand.
AAACACCAATACACACATGAAGACTTGCTGGAAAATAATCTGTGGCTCAATTCGTATCACCTCAATCCCCATGATTTCATGCACATCTATGGCGCTCTGGCGGACAGAAGGCCCAAAATGCTGGTCGGACACCCATCTGCAATCTACACTTTTTGCCTGCAGTCCGAGCGAGCTGGCGTGAAAGCTATCCCAATCCCGATTGTCTACAGCTATTCCGAAAAACTCTATCCTCACCATCTCAAGAAATTCCAGGAGTACTTCGGAGCCCGGATCTTTGATTACTATGGAAATAGAGAGAATACGCTGGCAGTCACACAATTGAATTGCGGCAACTACCATATCAACCCGGAATTCGGCTATGTTGAGTTCGTGACCGGATCCCGACACTCCAATGTCGGTGAAACCGGCTCGATTATCTCAACTCCGCTCGAAAACTACTCGGTCCCGCTTCTGCGTTACGATACTGGTGATCTCGGCAAACCGCTCGGCAAATGCCCGATCTGCCAGATACCCCACCCCACCATGGAGATTCTTGGCGGCAGGGGAAAGGACATTCTGGTAACCCGTGATGGCTTTGTCAACTGCCACCTCGACACTTTTCTGGCGCGAAACGGCTTCGTTGGCGCAGACTACATTCAGGTCGTCCAGCGTGAAATGGATCGGATAATTGTCCGAATTTTCCCAAACCTAAACTATGTCCGGGAGCGTGACGAAGAGCACCTTCGTCGCTTGGCAAAGGATTGCCTTAGTGGATATTTTGAAGTCGATATTGAGCAATTGGACAAGCCACCCTTTACGGAAGCTGGCAAAATGCCCTATGTCATAAGCGAACTTGCCGGATATGGTCCGAACCAACATACGAGTCAACTGTAACCGGGAAGTCGCTTTTTAAAGCCACCGAACCACAATAACTTACGTAACGTGCTTGATTTATCAGTTTAAACGAGTCGGGCAGCCTAATCTTTGCACAGCATCAAAAAACCCCTTTACTATTAAGGGGGAAGCCTTATATTCCCGTGGGGTTAATACTTGTCTGGGGCTGAAACCGTTTACTTCACGGAGTGCTATGCTGACAAATGCCGGTCGTCTGGTCGTGACAGGAATACTGCTGTTTTTCGCTGTCCTCGTGCTTCCGCTGAATGCCGAACCAATGGCTCCTTTTGAAGTTTCAATCGAAAATCATCCTGCTGCCAAAGTTGGCGACAATATCGAATTGTCGGTAAATTACCTTTCCGGTTCCGAAACCTTTGGCAAGTTCAAATTCATCATCGCCTTTGATCCGGCACAATTGAGTCTAGTGGACGTCCTGCCTGGTGTGATTCCCACTTTTTGTAACTGGGACTCGTTTAGTTATGGCGAAACACTCTGTGGCGGATGCCTCTTGCAGACCATTGAAATCAACGGATGGGCCGACGATCCGAATGTGCCGGGAGCACCAACTTGTCTTTCCGCTGTCGGAGATCTCGCGAGGATTCGCCTCCACATTCTACCCGATACACTGCTCGCCGGTACACGGGCTGATGTTTCCTTTTACTGGATCGACTGTACCAGCAACACCATGGAATCGGCTGCACTGGATACGGTGTGGCATGGTCGATTTGCTTATGACTACCAAGCCAACGAAATCACCGGTATCGACCCGAATCTGGGTGGAACACTCTCTGGCTGTATCGTCCCCGGCGTGGCTGTCCCGATTCGCGCCATCAACACCCAGAATGGCGGTGTTGAAATCAGCACATCGTTTGGCATCTACGGTGACGCCAATGGCGATGGTCGCTTCAACATTTCCGACATCTTGTACATGATTAATTATATGTTTGCCGATGGCAGTGCCCCCAAGGACTATCTCCACGGCGAGTATGATGGCGACGGCCGCGTCACAATTGCCGACGTCGTATTTCTTATGAACTATCTATTCCTGTTATTACAAGGGCACGAGTAAGACACTACGTTCACTTCCTTGCACTTGGAGGCCGCGTTCACAAGACGCGGCTTTTTTTGTCTGACGAAGGCAGAAATCAGTCGTTGACGGGCTCGCGTTCGACTTCTTTGAGTGAGAGGTGTTCTTGTTTCAGATGATAGAGACCGGCTATCGTAATCGTAAAGTACTGTGTCGCCCACATCACGATGCTGCAAGCAGCGGCTGTATCCTTATCAACTCCGTAAAGGCTCAAGCTTAACACCGTTAGATATTGGTACGGACCGATAAAACCGGGCGCATTCGGCAGCATTATACCGACTGACACGACCGCCAATACCACAAACGATGCATCTAACGGCAGGAAGCTCATGTCAAAGGCCAGAAAAATGAAGTAGTTGGAAAGCGCCATGATGATCCACAGAAGCGCTGATTGTGCTGAAATCAACAGCACCGACCGCGGATCAGAAAGCACTTCCAACCCGGAAGCGAATTTGACCAACAAGTCACTCCCGACTTCCTTGATACGCTGCGGAAAAATGTGTAACACCTTATTCAAGACATTTAAGGTCGCTTGTGTGTGAAACTTTAGTAGCGTAAGAATTGCCACTGCAAAAAGTGTTACAGCCAAGAACAGCCAGCCGGCCGTCTCCAGATGACGAAGATCCTCAGACACAGAGGCTGGGAATTCTTTGAAGAGAATTATCAGGGTGAATAAAGCCAGCAACGTCAGCAAGTCAAACACGCGCTCAATCAGCGTCGTGGCCATCGCCGCCGACCGGGAGACGTTCTCGATCTTCCCCAGCGATAACGGTCGCGCCAGTTCGCCAAGTCGGGCCGGAAGTATGTTTGAAGCCATAAAACCGATCATCGTGGCCGCATAGAGACCTCGGAATGAACACTTCTTCAACGGATTCACCATTATGCCCCAGCGCCACGCCCGCAACGCCATCGAGGCAAAAATCATTATGATGTTGGGAATCAACCACCAGTAATTGGCCTGGCGAATAGCAGAAAGTACGCGGTCCCATTCAATCTTCTCGAAAAAGAGATACAAAAAGAACGCTGCTATCAAAATTCCGAACGTGATCAGCAGTTTCTTACCCATGACTCTTCGACTCCGATACGGTACGCTCCATCGCTGCAAATGATCGTCGTGCGCAATCATCCCATGTGAATTGCTGCGCCCAGTCAATCGCCGAATGACACATGCGGTCATAAGAGGATTTGTCGCTCAACAACCGGACAATCTGCGCCGCAAGACCTTCAATGTTGCCGTATTCGTAAAGCAAACCTGACTTCTCCGGACTGACCGAATCTCGCAGACCGGGAGAGTCAGCGGCAACAACCGGTGTCCCACATGCATTGGCCTCGATGTTCGTAATACCCCAACCCTCCTTAGGAGAAGGATAAACAGAAACGTGCGAGCGGCGCAAGTATTCAAGTTTCTGTTCTTCGGTGACAAACCCGGCAAATTCGACACAGTCATTCAGACCCAGCTGTTGTGTTTGCGACTTGAGTTCATCCAGAAAGTCACCGCCACCGACAACCAAAACTCGCGCATTGGCAATAGACCGCCGAACTATTGGCAAGGCAGAAATCAAGTGATGCACAGACTTGTATTTCTTTAGACGTCCCAGATAAAGAATCGTCGGTTGAGTAAAGCGGTCGCTGGCAGCATCTACCTTGTAGATGGAATGATCGACGCCGCATTCTGCCACGTCAATCTTCTCCCGGCGAATACCCCTTACCGTCAAATCGTCGCGAGTCGAATCGCTAATCGCCAGGAAGTGTGACCGGCTATAGATGCGCGGGATCGGTTTCTCAGCACAGTAAACATAACTTGCGACTACAGCATTGGCTTCCTGATAGATGTTCTTTCCAAATAGATGCGGGATGACTGCAAGATGCGGCAGGTCGTACCAAAGTGGCAGATAGAACGGAATCTTGTTGATGTCTTCAACAATCAGATCAAATTGCGATTCATCGAGAATATTCTTGACCAAAAAGGGCGCCACGAAATTGAAGTTCTGGCGCGAACCGCGACGGCGAATCAACAGCCCGTCGCGTTCTTCCCTCGCTTTGCCACCGGGATAGTTCGAACAAGCAAATGTCACATGGTGCCCCCATGTCACTACCCTTTTGAGGATCTCCTCGATATGGACTTCAGCTCCACCCGCAAGAGGATTTGTTATATCCTGCCAATTGACCGCCAGAATTCGCAAGCGTGGTCCGTAGCCTACTTGGAAGTGTCCGGGACGTCCAGTTGCCGCAGTTTGACTCCGGATTCCGCCTGCTTCAACTCTTGCACATCTTTCATAGCGCTGATCGCCTCGGTGTCGGAAGGATTGTTCGCAATCCAGCGACTAAGCAACGTTTCCATGCTGTCGGTCATTGACTCCTTGAAATAGATACTTAACAACTGCTTGTAAGCGCCGTCAAAGTGTGGATCTTCCTGGAGGCGTTCATTGAGCATATCAATCGCCTTGTCACGCTGTCCGCGACGATAAAGATCGCTGGCGAGCGTCTGCCACATGGTTTTCGGATCCAGCTCTGGCGGTGCTGTCTTCAGCATCTCCTCCACCCGGTCCAGCGAATCCATGTCGGCGTATATCTGCATCAAATAAGCCTGGCTCCGCCATTCGCCGGGCACCGTCTTGATTGCCAGATTAACCATGTCGATGGCCTTCTGGCTGTCTCCACGCTTGCGCAGTTCCTCCGCGGTATAAAGGAATCCTGCCGAGTAGTTATTAGTCAGGCGCGCCGCATTCTCATCCTTGTAGACACCTGAATCGGCGACACCACGATACTTAAACACATTAGAATAAAGGTCAATTGTTGCGTCAAGATCGATCATGTTTGTGCCGGTCTCGCGCTTCAGACGGAACATCATACCCTTCATTTCGAGATGATCTTCAATCGGCTGCATGCGGTAAATGCGATTGTCCTGCGAGACCGTCACTGCGAAGTGAATCGGCGTCTGGAATTTCGAAGTCTCGATGATATTGTCAATCAACTGGTCCTGCACGCGGCGGATGCGGCCATCCGGATAGCGCTCGTGACGCAGCGTCGTAATTTGCGCATCGGTTAAGCTGATCGGTACACCCATCTCATTCTTCAGTTGCTTGATATACCAATCGGTGTTCAATAGCGACAAGTTGGCAATCTTGACATCCTTGCGAATGCCATAAACCTCCTGTAGCGCCCAGACCGGGAATGTGTCGTTGTCACCATTGGTGAATACCACTGCATTCGAATCTGCCGACATCAGTAGGTTGTAGGCATAGTCGTATGAAATGTAATTATTGGAGCGATTGTTCTCGCGATAACTGGCGCGAATTGCATTAACTGGTAAGATCAGGAGAATTAACAAAACAAGCGTGGCCTTCTCCAGTCCGCGCTTACTGAAGAAAGTGTATGTCAAGTCCCACAGCGCAACTATGCCCATACCGATAGCCATGGCGAACAAGATAAACCCGGGCTGCCAGAAGTAGTCTCGATCTCGCACTTCGAGTGCGGCATCGTCGCCCGGAATGACATTTGGCAATGTGCCGTCAGCGAAGTTCATATAAATCACCAACCCGGCAGTTGCCGCCAGCACCATGAGGAAGAATGGCAGTCCCTTTTGCCACTTTCGCATAATCGGCTCCAGAAGCCCTAACAGTCCGATCGGGAAAAGGAATAATAAGAAACCCTTGCCGGAAACTCCGTATTGGTCCTGGAAAAATCCCCAGAATCCCATGCGCGGATGAGTGCCGAATTGATTGGCCCAGCTCCCGCGACGGGTGAACATGCGCTCGGTCATCGACATCTGGCCATACTGTTTGCGTTCAAGAAAGTCTTCAAAAGCTTGCCAGGTGTGCGGAGCATTCTCATTGATCGAAGGTTTCTCCGCTGCGCGAATCGGGATATAGAACTGACAACTGAATGCAATCCCGGCCGCCACCATAACCATCAGCGGCAGGGTCGAAAGCCGGCGATCCTTCCCGAAGAGATAAATTAACGCCACAACAGCCGCCCACGCGCCTCCGATATACATGAATTCAACCAGCGACTTGACCGGCCACAGCATCACCAGTGCGGTAATCAGAAACAGCCAGTTTTTTCGCAGTGATTCGTCGAGCAACAGGATCATCAGCATAATGAAGGGCATGATCAGGAATACTGTCAGATGGATAGCCGTTGAAAGAACAGCCAGGAAGAATATTAACACCAGGTATTTCGTTGCCTCGGCGGTTCCGCGCTTGTCCGACCAAACCAATGTCAGCCAAATCATAACCGTGATTAAGAGCATCGAGGGACCGTAAACTTCGGCTTCGACCGCGGAATTCCAGTTGGTCGTCGAGAAAGACATCAACAGCGCTCCGATGACTGCGCCGGTATACATTCCAACCTGGCGCACACCCTCGATTTTTTCAGCGAACCACTCGCGAACTAACTTCACGATCGCGAAATAGCCGAACATTGAGGCCAGCGCCGTGCTGACTACCGAGAGTATGTTGATGCGAAATCCTATATCGCTGGAGAATGGGATCAACGAAAAGATGCGACCGATGAGCACAAACAACGGCGCTCCCGGAGGATGTGGTACACCCAAGATGTATGAACAAGCTACGAATTCACCGCAGTCCCAAAACGAGAACGTGCGCTGAACCGTCATCATGTAAACAATGAATGACAGAAAGAAAACTAAAAGCCCCAGACCAAGGTTCAGTCGATCAACTTTTTTGATATCAAAATCCCCGGTGGAAATGGACAATGTAACCTCCTCAACGTCACAGCCTTATTTGCTAAGGGGATATACCCGCGACGCGCCATTGTGGACGAAATAATTTGGCGCCGAATATACACAGAAAGCTGCTGGACACCAAAGGAAAAATCCGCCCCTTTTCCACCATCTTCCGGCATTGTGTGGTTTTCAGCCTCCAAATCGTCTCATATTCAAGAGACTATTTCTTGGGCAACGGCTCCTTCTCAAGATGCTTATTAACGGCGTCGAGAAGTCCGTTCACAAACCGCGAAGACTCTCGCGACGAATATTTTTTCGCCAGCTCGACCCCTTCGTTGATTGCGACTCGCGCAGGAATATCCGGGAAACAGGTTAACTCGCAAATGGCAATCCGCAAAATGTTCTTATCGACCATCGCAATCCGCTCCAACCGCCAGTTTTGCGAGAAGCGCTCAATGTGGGCATCCAACTCCGGTAACATTTCCGCGACCTTTCGAAACAATCGATTCGCGTATTCCGTTGAGTCTTCACCAAGGTCGGCGCCAACCAACAACGACTCGCATACCGCATCAACCTCTTGCCCTGTCGATTCGTAGGCATAGAGGCATTTCAAGGCCAGTTCACGGGCTCTTTTTCGCTGTCCCATACCTAAACGATCGACCGATAGAGGTTGATCATCTCAATCGCCGTCAATGCGGCATCCCAGCCCTTGTTGCCGGCCTTCGTGCCTGCACGTTCAATCCCCTGCTCAATATTATCACAGGTAATTACGCCGTAAACTACCGGCACGCCGGACTGCAGAGAAATCGAGGCGATGCCTTTCGTGACTTCGGCAGAGATATATTCGAAATGCGGTGTGTCGCCGCGAATGACGGCTCCGACACAAATGACAGCATCGTACTTCTTCTGCTCGACAATCTTTGCCGCAATGTACGGTAGCTCGAACGATCCCGGCACCCAAAACTCATCGATGCCCTCAATCACAGCACCATGCCGCGTCAGACAGTCCTTGGCGCCTTCAAGTAGCCTTTCAGTCAGCAGCGAATTAAAGCGAGCGACGCAAATCGCAAACTTCGTATCACGAACGACCAGTTCGCCTTTGTATACTTTACCCATTTTGCACCTCATGAAATACACCCAGTAAGTGTCCCAACTTGTCCCGCTTGGTCTCTAGATAGCGGGCATTGTGTTTCGTCGGCGGAATTATTGAAGATACTCGTTGAGTAACCTTCAGTCCGTACCCTTCGAGGCCGATGATCTTGCGCGGATTGTTGGTTATCAAACGAATTGTCGAGAGCCCCAGGTCAGACAATATTTGCGCTCCGATACCGTAGTCTCGCAGATCATCCTTGAAGCCAAGATCGTTGTTGGCTTCAACCGTGTCGCGGCCTTTATCCTGAAGACTGTACGCCAGAATCTTGTTGGCTAATCCGATGCCGCGGCCTTCTTGACGCATATACAACAAAACACCGCTTCCTTCCTTTTCGATCATCAGCATCGCCGCGCGAAGTTGATCACCGCAGTCGCACCGCGCCGATGAGAACACATCGCCCGTCAAGCACTGCGAATGCACGCGTACAAGCACATTCTCCTGGTTCTTGATATCGCCCTTTGACAGTGCGATATGGTGATGATCATCAATGTCCGATTGGTACAGATGCAGACGGAAATTCCCGTATTCCGTCGGAAAATCTACATCGACGATCTTGTGAACCAAATTTTCGTGTTTGTGACGGTAAGCGATCAGATCCTTGATTGTGATCAGCTTTAAATCAAAACGATCTGCTATACCACGCAGTTCATTGACCCGCGCCATCGAACCATCACCGGACATAATTTCACAAAGCACGGCTCCGGAATTGAGCCCCGCCAGACGCGCAAGGTCAACCGATGCCTCGCTGTGTCCGGCACGGGCAAGCACGCCGCCCGGCAAGGCTTCGATTGGGAAGACGTGTCCGGGTCTTGCCAGGTCTTCTGGACGACAATCACTGGACATGATCTGCTTAATTGTCTCGGCCCGGTCGAATGCCGAAATTCCCGTCGTCGTGTTTTTGACCGCATCAACACTCACCGTAAAGCGGGTACCTAGCAGCGCAGTGTTCTCGCTTGTCATCGGTCCCAGCTTTAGCTTCTTGATGAATTCCCGGGTCAACGAAACGCATAACAATCCCCGACCGTGTGTGATCATGAAGTTGATCGCATCGGGCGTGGCTTTGTCGGCGGCCATGATGAAATCGCCTTCGTTTTCACGGTCTTCGTCGTCGACGACGATGACGACCTTGCCGTTGCGAATATCTTCGATTGCGGCTGCCACATCATCGAAGAGATTCTGCTCATCGCGTTTCAATGTGACATTAGGCATAGTTCTTACTCCCGTTTATCAGATTTGAATCAAAATCCATAGTTCTTGAGCCGCTCCAGAGTTAATCCCTTGTCGGTCGACTTCTGCAGCATTCTCTGCACATACTTGCCGAGAATGTCAAACTCGAGATTGACAAGATCGCCGGCTTTGAGGTTCTTCAAAGTCGTTGACGCCAACGTGTGCGGAATAATGCTCACCTTGAAGCTCGCTTTCGATACTCCGTAGGCGGTCAAACTTACACCATCAATCGCGATCGAACCTTTTTCCACAACCAGTTCTTGAAACTCGGCCGGGAAACTGACCGTTACGACCAAGCTTCCCTCTTTGACTTCGATACTCTCGCATCTTCCCGCTGTATCGACATGTCCCTGGACAAAATGGCCTCCCATCCGGTCAGTTGGACGAAGAGCCATTTCGAGATTGACCGATGAGTTCGCGCGCAGTCTGCCGACAGTTGTGCGGCGCAGAGTCTCCTCAACTGCCGTGACTGTAACTGTATGTGATGCCAAATCCAGTGACGTTGCTGTTAAACAGACCCCTGAAATGGCAATCGAATCCCCAATAGCCGTCGTTTCATCGACAAGTTTGCTTTGAATTGTGATCAGTATGTTGTCACCCTGGTTTTTCATCGAGGCGATCTTGCCGACATCTTGAATTATCCCAGTAAACATAATATCCCTACTTCGGATATGCCTCTATCCAGAGATCCCCGCCAACCGCTTCCGTGTTGCTGATATCGAGTTTGAGAACGTCCGTGATCTTTCGATGCTCCGGACTTTGGTATGCCGGAATTCCCGAGCCGAGGAGTCTCGGTGCAATCACGAATACGAACTTGTCAACCAATCCGGCATCGATGAACTGCGAGAAAATGTCGCTGCCACCTTCGACCAGTAAATGTCCAATTCCTTCAGAGCCCGCTCGCCGGAGAACCGACTTCAAATCGGAATCCACTCGCCAACATTCGCCTCGAAATTCATTCGCCTCATCGCCAGAGGTAACGATAATAGTCCGTCCGCCAGTGCCCGGATCGCATAGTTTCAGGCTGTCGGGAATCTGACCAGTTCTTGTCAGCACCAATCTTACCGGATCATTGCCAATGCCGTGAGTAGACAGAAAGGGATCATCGATTCGCGCGGTCGCTGCGCCAATCAGGACGGCATCGACAGTCGATCGTAACTGATGCACTTTGTGTCGAGCTTCTTCTGAAGTTATCCAGCGCGAACTATTATTGGAGTCGGCAATGAACCCATCCAGTGTTTGCGCGACCTTTAGAGTCACAAAAGGAAGTCCGGTGGTAATGTATTTCAAGTAAGCTTCATTGAGGCGCTTCGCTTCGTTCTCGCAAACACCGGTAACAACCTCGATACCTGCATCATCAAGGGCTTGGAGTCCGGCTCCATTAACAATTGGATTGGGATCGACTGTGGCAACGATAACCCGCCGAATTCCTGCCGCTTTGATTGCCTCCACACATGGCGGTGTCTTGCCGTAGTGAACACATGGTTCAAGCGTGACATACATCTCCGCACCAGCGGCACGGCTACCAGCACGATTAAGCGCATCGACCTCGGCGTGATCTGACCCGAAACTGCGGTGCAGTCCTTCCGAGACTTTCTCGCCATCTTTCACAATAACAGCGCCGACAAGCGGGTTCGTTCTCGTTCTTCCGAGCGCCGATGCCGCGAGATCCAGTGCGCGTTTCATGTGTTCTTCAAATACCATAAAAAAACCCGAAGTCGCCTTCGGGGATTCACAAGCATCGCTCTGAACAGGCACACACCAATTCGGCGCACTTGAGTCGGCACGACACTTCAAACGGAACCATTCCGCGAGCGTAGTGGCGATTGTCTTCTACCATCCGGACTATACCGTCGGCGCCGGATTCAAACCGGCTCTGTCTCTATCGAGACTCGCGGGCTAAACCGCCGATCGAGGAATTTCACCTCACCCCGAAGACATACCTAATCTCCTCTTTATACGGATATAGTCAAGACAATTTTGTCTATTTCTGTTGTGTCGTATCCACTTGCGAGCACCATTTTAGGTGATTAGCATTCAAGTAATGCAATGTCAAGCACTTGGAGGAATTGAATGGCTCGAATACTGTCGTGGGCAAATCGGGTAACTATCGCCCGGATTGGCATCGTGTTCTGGCTCGTCTTGTTAGTATATGACAATAATATGTGGTCGCGCTTGTTAGCTGCCTTTCTCGCGATCCTGGTCATTGTCGGCGATTGGCTCGACGGCTTCCTCGCGCGAAAACTGCACGAACAGTCACAGCTCGGAAGCGTTCTCGACATCGCCGGAGACAGAATCCTAGAGACAGTGCTCTGGATCGTCTTGGCCGATCTTGAGTTGGTCCCTGTCTGGATCCCGATCGCAGTTACCTCGCGCGCGATCCTGACGGACAGCATTCGAAACTACCTTCTGCAATTCGGCTTCACCGCATTCGGCAAAACTACGATGATGCAGAGTTCCATCGGTAAGTTCCTCACCGGTTCACCAATCATGCGCACCGGATATGCCGTGCTCAAGGCCTTTACTTTCGGCTGGCTGCTGCTCATTTCCGCGCTGGACCGACTCTGGCATGAATTTCCATTTTTGACAGAACAATTTGTTACCGTCGGGTATGAAATCGGCTACATCAGCGCCATTGTCACGGCGATAGT
>CAUJJY010000339.1 GCA_963205155.1 Candidatus Zixiibacteriota bacterium
GCTATTCTACCTCAATTCCATTATCTTGCCCCAACACCATTCCCAAGGAGTCACCATGCCCTTTTGTCCCAAATGCCGCGCCGAGTACGAAACCGGCATAACCCGCTGCAGCGACTGCGACGAAGCACTCGTTGCCGAACTACCGCCACTCGAAACCGAATTCTCTGACACCAACTACGAGAACTGGAAATGCGTCGCCAACTTGACATCGACCTCATATGCCGAGATGATCATGGAAGGTCTTCGCGAGGCCGGTATCCCCGTAGTGGTACTCTCGCAGTCCGGATACTTTGGCACCAGCGGTATGATGGGAACCGCTCTGTTTAACCCTGCCGGAGCCGGCTATTCCGTCATGATCCCCGAGGACCACATCGCCGAAGCCGATATTATCGCCACCGAGATGTTTGGCGAAATCTGGACCAAAGCAAAAGTAGAACCGTACAACCAATAACCCATCATTGCGGAATACAGAGCCTTAAGCGTTCGCCGACAATGAATTCGCTCTGCAGCTATGTCCCGACTATCGTTTGCATGCCAGTCTGCCGATAGACATTAGAGTACGGCAAAGTCACCAATAAAGGACGGCACAGTGTCTGAAGAGAAAATCAAGAGTTGCCCCTACTGCAAAGCCTCGCTAACCATCGACGATCTAATCAGTAACCCGGATTTGCGATTGATCGGAATGTCGTTTGCCGACGATTCCATCGAGTGGGCTTACTACTTTTATCAGCACGAAGTCCCCAATTGCGGCACCAGCTTTGTCGTTCGCGTGGACAAGTTCACTGCCTACATCACTGAACAGATTCCCACGGAAAAACTGGCGCTCCGCGAATGCTGTAAAGAACACTGTGTCAGCATCAATGATCTATCAGAATGCGAAAATGAATGCTACTTCGCCCCCTTCCGTCGTCTGCTGATAAGGATGATGGCCGCCAAATCACAGACCGCAACGACGCGAACGCCATAGATATTCACGCTGCTTGATTCGCCAAAAGTCCTTCATTATCAGGAACATCAATCCACATTATCGATTATTTTTAGTACTGTCTGTACGAACCGCTCGAAGTAACTCCTCTAAGTTGTGAGATAAATCTTCCCTTCACTTCTTTCGAGGTAGGCTCATGAACACAAGAATTCTCTCCCTTTTGCTGTTGGTGCTCGTGACGGTGTTGACGGGCTGCAGCGACGACAAAGGCTCCAACAACAACGGCGGCGGCGGAAATACCCGCGAATTTGTCTCCGGTGATCTCGGCGCCGGCGAATCGTTTTCGCACACCTTTAACACTTCCAAAGTTGTGCGCTACTACTGCCGCTATCACGGTGGTCCCAATGGCCAGGGTATGTCGGGAACAATTACGGTTACTGCCGGTGGTACCGCGGCGCAATTCCAAAGCAACATCACCGCGAGTTCATTGCAGAATCTGACAGTTCCTGTTGGTTCAACGGTTCAGTGGACGAATAATCACATCATGGTCCACACTGTTGAGTCGGACAATTAGACCACACGCTGGCAACCCTTTTTTCGTGGCATTGGCATAATCTACCTCTTATCCGGGTTGATTGTGCCATTCCGTGCCGTGCTTCTTGACATCCGTCAGCTCCCCTAACCACTTCGCCTTGCACTCGCTGCAAATCAGGTTAGTGATGCGGCCGGAGTAACAACTGTCTGTGCAGGAATGGATCTTCTTGCAATAGGGACAATTGTGAAAATGCGCTAGTTCTTTCAAATCTATACTTCCCTTCGATATTGCCTTGAGCCTGGTTACTGGAATCGTCGTTGCCAACGAAGATCATATTTGTCCAGTCAGCCAATGGTACGCAGAAACCGGATAAGAATGGAGCTTTGACGGCGAGATATGCCTTGCTCTCGCCCTTCTGCTGACGATATTAGTGCTTCATTAGAGGAGTACTATGAGACACTTCATGATTTTAGTCAACTACACTGCCCCATTCTCGGAGATCGAGCACATCGTACCGGAACACCGCAATCACCTTCAGCGCGCAGTCGATGCCGGCGTCATTCTCTTTTCTGGACCGCGCATTCCCCGCACCGGCGGAATCGTCATCGCCCGCGCCGAATCGGAGACGACAATCCAGGATTTGATCGACAAAGACCCCTACAAACTTGCCGGTGTCGCCGAGTATCAAGTGGTCGAGTTCAAACCCGGACGCCACCAGCCGTTCCTTGACGATTGGACCCAATCGTAGTAGCCGAATCGACAACGCATTTTTACTTGCCACGGCGCTTCTGAACTTACATTGTTTGTCGGAAGAATCTATTGAGTATCGGGAGGAGTATCGACGTGTACAAACTTGTATTGCTACGCCACGGAGAGTCAACTTGGAACAAAGAGAACCGCTTCACCGGGTGGACCGATGTCGATCTCTCCGAAAAGGGATTGGCCGAAGCGAAAGAAGCCGCCGTTACCTTAAAGACTGCCGGTTACAGTTTCGATATCGCATATACATCCGTGCTCAAACGCGCCATCCGAACGCTGTGGCTTACGCTCGACGGTATGGACCTAATGTGGATTCCCGTCATCCGCAGCTGGCGCTTAAATGAACGCCACTATGGTGCGTTGCAGGGACTCGATAAAGCTGAAACTGCCGCCAAGTTTAGCGAACAGCAAGTTCTCATCTGGCGTCGGAGTTATGACGTTCCTCCTCCGGCTTTAGAACCCAGCGATCCGCGTTTCCCCGGCAACGACCCAAGATATAAATCACTTGCCAAGGACCAACTTCCGCTCACTGAATGTCTCAAAGACA
>CAUJJY010000340.1 GCA_963205155.1 Candidatus Zixiibacteriota bacterium
CCAGCACTTCTATTCGACCTTGGCGCAAAAAATCGTAAATCCAGAGTCCCGCAGAAAAATCGAGTCGCTGGCAATGGACGAGGTCAATCACGAGCGCACCCTGCGTGCTCTGTACAAGAAATTCGTCGGAAAGGACGTATCAGACTTGCCGGCCGAAGGTATTGCGATTTTTAAGAACGCTTTTGGCGACGGACCACTTGCGGAAGCTGACAAATTTCGTTTGATTGAGTTGGCGATGGAGGCCGAACGCCTCACCGCCAAACACTATGCGGACGGTGGAGCAAAAGCCACCGATCCACAGATTCGCAAAGTCTTCGCCGAGCTTACGGAAGAAGAAGACGGCCACTACGATATGCTCGCCGCCGAACGTGAATCACTGCGCGGCAATATCCACTGGTTCAGCTACGGCGATTCTTCGATGATGGAAGAGTAGCCGGTAGCCCACCCGAAGCGCAGAGTGGGGTAACTCGGTAGCCCACCCGGAGCGTAGCGTAGGGTGGGAATTCTTAAGGTAGATCGAGATTTTTTGGAGGAATAGACTATGTCAACCGAACTATACGACATCACGATAATCGGCGGCGGCCCGGCGGGACTCTTTGCCTCGTTTTATGCAGGCTTGCGCGATGCCAAAACCAAGGTCATCGAATCTACCAACGAACTGGGCGGTGCACTGGTGCACGAGTACCCCAACGAAGTCCTGCGCGATGTCGCCGGATTCGTTTTGATCACCGCCAAGAAGCTCGCCGAGAATTTCATCGAACAGGCGACGATGTACGAACACGCCATCTGCAAAAACGAAACCGTCAGCGCACTGGAGTTCGACAAGGCCACCAAGATTTGGACCGTAACCACCAACAAAGGCGCACACAAGTCCAAGGCCGTCGTCCTCGCCCTCGGCACCATGGAGAAAGTCCAGACCAAGAGCAAGCTCCTGGTTGAGTCTCTGAAGAAGAACGGTGTCAAGATCAACGAACAGGGAATCGCTGTCGATGCTACGATGAATGCCGGAATGCCGGGACTCTATGCCTGTGGCGACGTCATCAGCAAAGCCAAGGAATTGAACTTCATCTCGATGGCGACTGCCGAAGCCGCCATGGCCGTCAACAACGCCAAGAAGTACGTCAATCCCGAAGCCGACACTTTCCCCGGCTATTCGACCGATATCCGCAAGGACAAGCCGAATTACCACACCAATCCGTTGGCTGATTAGATAGCTCATCGACAAGGCGCGAACCCGCGTTTGCAATAAATCTAGCGGTAGGAGAAAACTCCTGCCGCTTTTTTCCGTTGACAGCCCTCCCTAAATTTCTATCTTGACCAATCCAGTCAGGATTGTGGAACTGATGGATACATTTAGTCGTTAATCTCCCGGAGGATATTGATGTTTGTTATGATGAATCGCATGTCGGTGCCGGATGAGTACCGCCAAAAGTTCGAGCAGATGTTCGCCACCCGCGCCGGAGCAGTTGATCGCCGGCCCGGCTTCATTAAGGCCGAGATTCTCAAGCCCACCCAGGGCAACGAGTATATCGTGATGACCCATTGGGAGTCCGAGTCCGACTTCGAAGGCTGGACCAAAAGCCCCGAATATGTCGAAGGCCATCGCCGCGTCGGCGAATTCAAAGGTCCCGACGGCAAAATTGTCCTGACTTCAAAGGTCGAGAAGTATGAAGTCTTCGCCTCTTAACGGCGCAACCGAAGAAAACGACGTCGCTTTAGAAACGGGCGCAAAACCATCGCTTTGGCGGCGTTTCAAGGACTTCATGAAGCAGTTCAAACGCGACCTGCGCGAACCGCTTCCCGAAACAGCTGGCTTAACCATCTGGGGCAAAATTGGCGCCCGCTTCAAGCACCTGTTCAAACGCTACGGCTGGAAATTGCTTGTCGCTATCTGCGTCTACTACTTGATTCGCGACGGCATCCTCTACATCCTGATCCCCTACCTCGTCGCCAAAAAGCTGCTGATTGACTAATCAGCCCAATTAGCTATATTCAAACTCACGGGCGCACCGGTTGCGCCCTTATTGATTAATTGAGGAACTGCGATGGACAAGGCAACGACAAACGGCAACGGGCAATTGGTGACCGATAAACAGACTCGGCACAAATCCGTCTTTGTCGAAACCTACGGTTGCCAGATGAACGAGTACGATTCTGAAATCGTGCGCGAAATCCTCCGTCGCAACGATTTCACCCTTGCCGAATCGGTCGACTCCGCCGGTGTCATTCTGCTCAATACCTGCGCCATCCGCGAGGGTGCCCACGACAAAATTCGTTCCCGTATCGGCGAGCTTCGCCACATCAAGAAGCAAAACAAAGGCACGATCCTCGGCGTCCTCGGCTGTATGGCACAGAATCTCAAGAAAGAACTCCTCGAGGACAACACTGGCGTCGACCTGATTGCCGGCCCCGATTCGTACAAAGCCCTGCCCGTCATGATCGACCGCGTCCACAACACCGGCGAGCGCGAATTCAAGTTGACCCTCTCCGAGTACGAAACCTACGCCGATGTCTTCCCGACTAACCGCCACGGCACCAATGCCTGGATCGCCGTGATGCGTGGCTGCGACAACTACTGCACCTTTTGTGTGGTCCCCATGACGCGTGGCCGAGAACGTAGCCGCGATCCGTACAATGTCATCGAAGAAGTCAAACAGCTCACCGGACACGGCTTCAAACAGGTCACCCTGTTGGGACAAAACGTCAATTCGTACAAGTTCAAAGGCTTCGACTTTGCAAAGCTGATCACCGCCGTCAGCCGCATTGACGGCATCGAGCGGATTCGCTTCACGTCACCGCATCCCAAGGATTTTCCCGAGTCGCTGTTGGAAGTCGTCGCCACCAATCCCAAAGCCTGCAAACACATCCACCTGCCGCTTCAGGCTGGCTCAAACCGCGTCCTCGACGCCATGAACCGCACCTACACACGCGAGTACTTCGTCGAACTCGCAGAGCGTATGCGTGCACTCATCCCCGGACTGGTCCTCACTACCGACGTTATCGTTGGCTTCCCAACCGAAACCGAGGACGAATTCCAAGAGACGCTCGCTGTAATGCATGAGGTCAAATTTGACTCCGCATTCATGTTCAAATATTCCGAGCGCAAAGAGACGATGGCGTCACGCACGATGCCCGATGATATATCCGACGAAATCAAAACCGACCGCATCGTCCGTCTGGTCGACCAACAACGGCAAATCTCCTACCAGCGCAATCAGCTTCATTTGGGAGACACGTTCAATGTCATGGTCGAAGGCTACGGCAAGAAACCGAAACAGCTCCTTGGCCGCAATGACGGCAATAAGATCGTCGTATTCCCCGATACCGGCGCCAAGCCCGGCGACTTCGTCAATGTCAAGATTGAGGAAGTCACTCCCAACACTCTGATCGGCGTGGCAGTTTAGTCGGTCCTTCGCAAATGTGCGAACTTCGAAGTTCTCGCTCTGTATAAGACCCAATGTCAAATTAGTTCGTAGGTCAAGCCCACTTGGGGCTTGATGAAGATAAGGCCGACCGGCAGTCATTCACGCCCGTAGGATCAAGAGAGCTGTTCAGATCTCGTGAAATGCGATTGCCCGTCCCTTTGAATTTTCACATGTTCCGCCATAACTCTTTATGAAGAGGAAAACTATGCCTCTGGTACAGAAAATCAGCGATCAGCTTAAGCGCGCCATGTACGGCGACGCCTGGCACGGACCTTCCGTCCTCGAAACCCTCGAAGGCGTCTCTGCCGATCAGGCAGCCAGCAAACATGTCGACAACGCTCATAGCATTTGGGAAATCACCCTTCACATCACCGCGTGGTTTCGAATTGTGGCTCTGCGCCTTGAAGGAAAGGATCCCGAGGTTACCCGCGACATCGACTGGCCCGCCATTAACGACTCATCGGCGA
>CAUJJY010000341.1 GCA_963205155.1 Candidatus Zixiibacteriota bacterium
CAGATTTGTGGCCGATGTGTTGGCTGGTCAGAAGACAGGTTTCTTTCTCGACCAGAAGGATCTGCGCAAGGCTATACGCCTACTTTCACGCAATTGTCGGGTGTTAAACCTATTCTCTCATTCCGGAAGTTTTTCAATTGCGGCATTGCTCGGCGGTGCGGAAACCGTGCTCAATATTGACAGCTCCGGACAAGCTCTCGATCTCTGTTCTCACATTGCCGAATTGAACAATTTGCCGATTGACCGGATCTCTTGGGAGACCGCTGATGTCTTTCAGTGGCTTGGGGACATACCTCAAGAGCCCTTTGATATGGTGATGCTTGACCCGCCGGCGTTGGTGAAGTCGCAGAACGATCTGGAGTCGGGAAGAAAGGCATACCACTTTCTGAATCGTGCCGCTTTGCGAATGATCAAGCCAAACGGCATATTGGTGACGTCCAGTTGCTCGACATATTTCCGCGAGGAGGACTTCCTGTTCATGTTGCGCCGAGCCTCGGTGCAGACTGGACGGCATCTGGAGATCCTGCACTATATCACGCAATCTCCGGATCACCCTTGGTCGGTATATTTTCCTGAATCCCGCTATCTCAAGTCGTTTGTTTGCCGCGTGCGCGGCTAATCGATTCTTGCATCCGCAATAAACATTCATTATTGTACTTGCTGATGTCACAGCGACTTTCGCCCTATGTAGCCGTTATTGGAGGTTACGACTGTTCGGCGGAGCAGGCACTGCTTGCCGAACAGGTCGGAGAATTATTAGCGCGAAATGGCGCTATTGTGATTACCGGCGGCCGTCGCGGAATCAGCGAAGCCGCCTGCAAAGGCGCCAAGAGAGCCGGTGGCATGACGATCGGGATTCTGCCATCATCGGATTATTATGAAGCCAATCCCTATGTCGATCACGCGATTTGCACCGGAATCGGTGAGGCGCGCAACACGATTATTGTGATGACAGCCGATGGTGTGATTGCGTTCCCGGGGAAGTTTGGGACCCTCTCCGAAATGGCGTTTGCTCTTCTGGAACAGAAACCGGTAGTCTCACTGGGATCGTGGGATGTGTCACCCATCGTAATGAAAGTCGATAGTCCGCAGGAAGCGGTAACGAAAATTCTTCAGGAGATACGTCGATGACGGAAATGGCATGCGCCAGAGCGCTGATCACGGGGCGAGTCCAAGGCGTTGGATTCCGCTTCTTTGTTACCACTAAAGCTGAAGGATACCCGATCTTCGGGTTTGTACGCAATCTCGAAACCGGCGCGCTTGAAATTGAAGTGGAAGGTGAGAAGCAAATTGTTATGGACTTTTTGAATGAAATTCGCAAAGGTCCGCGCCATTCAGAAGTCTTTGAATTTCAGCTGGAGTGGAAACCTTTTAAAATGACATATGACCGATTCTTTGTAAAGTATTAGGTATGGATCTAAAAACAAAAATTCGCAGTATTCCCGACTTTCCCAAGAAGGGAATTGTCTTCCGCGACATCACTACGTTGTTGCAGGACCCGCGTGCTTATGAGCATGCGATTGACCTCTTCTGCCTGCATTTCGCCAAACACAAGATTACCAAGGTTGGCGTGATTGAGTCCCGAGGATTCATCTTTGGGGGCCCGATCGCAATGGCTTTGGGAGTCGGACTAGTGCCGATTAGAAAGAAGGGAAAACTGCCCTGGGACACGGTGCGCCAAAGCTACAAACTGGAATATGGCACGGATAGCCTTGAAGTTCATAAGGATGCCGTCAACAAGCGCGATCGAGTTCTGATCATTGACGATTTGTTGGCAACGGGCGGAACAGCCCGCGCCTCGACCAAGCTAATCGAAAAACTCGGCGCCAAAGTGACCGGGTTGGGGTTCTTGATCGAGCTATCGTTCCTTGGAGGGCGCAAGAAGCTTGGCGATTACGATGTACTCACGCTGATCGACTACGATTCCGAGAAATAGTTTCGCACAAGAGATTGGATTTTTGCCCTCGTAGCTCAGATGGACAGAGCAGGAGTTTCCTAAACTCTTGGCCGCGTGTTCGAGTCACGCCGAGGGCAATGATTAGATTGCGATCGGTAAGTGGAGAGGAGGGCGCCGGAACTACTGTTCAGTTTCGACCATAGCGGTGTCTGAAGCCGGCGTTGGCTCGATAATAGCTTCCTCGGGGATTTGCAGCGAATCTTGTCTAGCAATATCTTTTTCCGATATTTCCACATTTTTATCAGTGAAATTCATACCAGAAAAATCATTGGCGACGATAATCGCGATGCGGCGATTGCTGGGGTCGCCCGGATTAGAGGCAATCTTAGGTTCGGTGTCCGCAAATCCGCGAATTTCGGCGACTTGGTTTTGGCGGAGCCCATTGGCTTTCATCCAACGCCGGGCCGAATTACACCGGTCGACCGAGAGTTCCCAATTCGTATAAGCGGCGCCGTCCGCATACTGGAAGGCGTCAGTATGTCCTTCAATTATCACGCGATTCGGCAGCAAGCTGATCTCTTCCGCGACCATTGCCAACAACTGCTGAGTGAATGGTTTTAGTTCCGCAGAACCGCGTTCGAAAAATGACTCTCCTGAAGTTTCGAGCAGTTGGATGCGCAGTCCTTCTGCGGTCATCTTGACTTCGATCTGATTTTTGAGGCGTTCAAAACTGGGGTTGGAACGCATCTTCTTCATGATTTCGGAGCCGGCTTCCTGCAGTTTTTTGCGGACTTCGCGCTCGCGCATTTTGCGGAACTGTTCTTCCGTCATCATCGCCTTGCTCTTCATTTCGATTATCGTCTGTCCCTTGTTAGGAAGCACGGAAACACTTCCGCCTTTCTTGAAGCCAGTCGGATTCTGAAAGTAGCCGGCGACATTTTCTTTAACGCTCTCGGATTGAGCGACGAGCCAGAGCACGAGGAAGAACGCCATCATAGAGGTTACGAAGTCGGCATAAGCGACTTTCCAGGAACCGCCATGATGACCGCCACCGTGGCCGGCCTTCTTCTTGACGATGATTATGGGATCTTGGAGATTATCTTCTGGCATGCCGGTTCAACCTACTTCTGCTTGGTTTGGCGACAGGCATTTTCCACTTCCTCGAACGAAGGACGGGTCGAAGCGTAAATGGCACGCCGGGCAAATTCCACCGCGATAGATGCGGCGAAGCCCTTCTGGAAACCGAGCATGCCTTGCTTCAGACATGTGTAGTACTTGCCGGACTCGTCGTTGAGAGTCTGAATGTTTTTGGCGATCGGTTGAAACATGCCGTAGCAAAGCAAAATACCAAGGAAGGTTCCCACGAGAGCTGCGGCAACTTTGTGTCCGATTTCTTCCGGGGGACCGCCAACGGCACCCATCGTAATAATGATACCAAGTACTGCAGCGACAATACCAAAGCCGGGCAGCGAATCACCGGCTGTCTGAATCGATTCGGCAGGCTTGGCGACTTCTTCGTGGTGAGTATCCAGGTCGAGGTCCATCAGCGTTTCCAGATCTTGTGCCGAGATCGCTCCCGTGATAATCACGCGCATGGTGTCTGAAAAGAAATGGACTGCATGGTGATCCTTCAAGAATGCAGGGTACTTCTTCAGAATCGCCGATTCATGTGGCTTCTCGATATGACTTTCGAGGCCAACCAATCCATCTTTGCGGGCGACGTTGAATATCTCGTCCATCATCACGAGCAGATCAAGGAAGTGCTTCTTTGTGGGACCCGCACCGAAGACTTTTACCATTTGCGGGACCATCTGCTTGATTGTCTTAAGCGGAGTCATCACCAGGAGTGAACCGATGGCCGCTCCACCAATGACGACAAATTCGGCGGGCTGAAATAGCACCATGACAGCGCCGCCTTCCATGACAAATCCGCCGATAACTCCGCCGAAAACGACAATCAATCCGATAATTGCAAACATAGTACGAGCTTATCCTTAAGCCTGGAAGTCCTACAAAATTTGCACACCTGTGCGCTCTTGTTACTTATTCGACACATTTTGCAGAAAGTCGAATTGCTTTCTGCAATATTTGACAATAAGGAAAGGCACTTAAGCCCGCTGTTGCGACCATAGGCAAATGATGTTTCGAACTGAAGCAGTTTGTCGACAGAACGAGACGCCAACTTCTACACGACAAAACACCATTACCATAAGCAACCGCAGGTTTGGTATGTGAGGATTTCAAATGTTCACCAAAAGTACAGCTTCAGGGAATTCGTTGCCGAGCCGATACTTTCAGGGAATCGGACCAATTGCACTCTGCTACGTTGTGCTAATGAGAAACGGCAGAAAGCCGTGCAATGACCGAGTACAGGAGATTATGGACTTAGCAACAGTTGCCGGCATGATTCTCGGAGTCGGCGCGATTATTGTGGCCTACCTGATGGAAGGTGGCTCGCTCGCTTCAATCTTCCAACTGCCTGCGGTGATGTTGGTCATATTCGGCACCTTCGGCGCCGGTATGATTACGACCTCGATCGGCACAGTGAGATTGATTCCAGATTACCTGCGCATCGCATTTCGCGCAGAGTCTATCGATGTCCGCGAGACAATCGAGCGGATGGTCTCGTTGGCAGAGCGCGCGAGACGCGAAGGAATACTTGGGCTGGAATCGTACTTGCCAGAAGCACCCAATTCGTTTTTCCGAAAGTCTCTCCAATTACTGATCGACGGTACGGAAGTCGTAGTTCTCCGCGGGATTCTTGAGACTGAACTTGCATACATGGAAGAACGCCATCGTCGCGGCATCGAGTTGTTCCGAAAGATGGGCGGCTTTGCTCCCACATTAGGGATTATTGGCACCGTCCTCGGCTTGATACACACGCTGGCGAATACCATGGACACGACACGCATGGCGTCGGGCATTGCATCGGCCTTCATTGCGACTCTGTGGGGAGTGTGCTCGGCAAACTTGTTCTTCCTGCCGGTCAGCGACAAGCTAAGACACCGACACCTCGAAGAAATGGCGAATCATGAATTGGTCTTGGAAGGGGTCATTGCCATTCAATCGGGTGACAACCCACGCGTGCTGCGGACAAAGCTGTTGTCATTCCTGAATCCGCATGAGCGTTATGAGGATCAATATGCGTCGTCGCGGTGAGTTTGAGGGGGATAACTCTGATCGCTGGTTGATGACCTATGCTGACCTGATAACCCTGCTCCTGGCGTTTTTCGTAATCATGTACGCGATGTCAAAGGTGGATGCCAAGAAGTTTGAACAGATGTCCGAGAAACTTCAAGGCGAATTCAACTCCAGCGCGCTGGTTCCTGGTCCTGCAACTACGGACCTTGGCGCAGGAGTTCTAAAGATCGGCAGGCTAAAACTCGTCGCACAGAGGCTGGAGAGCCCATCGTTTGGCCAGTTAAAACACCGCGTGAATATTGGTCCAGCCACCAACATTCCACTTTCAAGTGGTTTTGACGATGCCGGAGCGGCGGATAGTTCCATGCACGAGTTCTCGGTAGAAATGAACGAGCGCGGGCTCGTCATTCATGTTGTAGAGTCGGCACTGTTTAAATCGGGGCAGGCGGAAATGCAGCCACAGGCTCGCACACTGTTGGACAAGATTGCCAACGAGATTGCCGATCTTCCCAATCAGATTCGCGTCGAAGGGCACACGGACTCGCTGCCGATAAGTAGTTTCAAGTTTCCCTCCAATTGGGAGCTTTCGGCGGCGCGAGCGACTGCCGTGGTGCGGTACTTTGTTGAAAGTCATGGATTCACTCCGGCGCGGATTTCTGCTCTTGGTTTCGGCGAATTCCGCCCATTGGCGCCAAACGACACTCCGGAAAATCGCGCCCGGAATCGCCGGGTTGACATCGTTCTACTGACTGATGCTCTATCCCGGTATGAACCGCAGGTCAATCCTGCGAGTTTGCCGACCGAGGTTGCCGGTGGGAATAATTTTCAGACCGCAGTGGACGAACTTTCTCCTTATTGATTTGCACTAACCATCGACCACACTTGCAAATCTCTTCAATTCAACTACTTGGCGCATCCAATCCATTTTGGCACAGCATTTGAATATATGGTCATCGGAGAAAGGTCTTTGATGGACAATATTTTGCACAAATCGCTGTTCGGGAAGGGAATGATTCCCATCTACTCGCGTTTGGCGGATCTATCTGCGACGCGCCACAAAGTGGTAGCCTCGAATATTGCCAATGTCAATACCGAAGGCTACGAGAAACGGCAGTTTGATTTTGACAAGGAACTGCGTAAAGCCATCGATAAGCCGTCAGTTCCGGGCGTAACGACGCACCAAAACCACATTCCATTAGGGAATTCTCCCGAGGGCGCACCCAAGATTGAAAGCGTAAAGAAGTCAGACAATGATACCGGCGTGAACTCGGTAGATATCGACGAAGAAATGTCGAACCTGGCGCAGAATCAAATCACGTTTGAGTTCGGCGCTGATATGCTGGCGCGCAAGTTTAAGTCATTGAAATCAGCTATTCGCGGAAGTCAGTAGGAAGTTTATGAGTGACCTGTTTTCATCGCTAAAAATCTCGGGTTCCGGCCTTTCGGTATTTCGTCGCAAGATGAATGTCGCGGCAGAAAATCTGGCCAATGCTGAAACGACGAAAACGCCTGAAGGTGGTCCTTACAAGAAGAAGATATTGAACATCGGCGCCAAGAAAGTGAAAGATGTTTTCTCGCGTCAACTCAATGCCGCAGCCGTCGAGCTTACACAAACGGACACCAAGCATGTCGGGGGCAAGCCAGTCGCGCTGCTGAATACAAATAACATTCTGCATGCACAAGGGCGCGAGTATGTCGACCCGGCGCAGGAAGTCCGAATGATTTACGATCCTGCGCATCCCGACGCCAATGAAGAGGGCTTTGTCGCGATGCCCAATGTCGATCCGCTGATTGAAATGGTGGAGATGATGACAGCGGCGCGCGCCTACGAGGCGAATCTCTCGGCGATCAAAACAGTGAAAGAAATTACCAAGAAAGCTCTGGAGATTTAACAGGGTATGGATATGAAGGTCAACAGCGCCAATTTGCAGGTTTACAATCAGGGTGTAAGTCAGCGCCAGCCGGCTGCAATTCCGACTGAAAGCAAACCATCCGAGCCGACACAGTTGGCGCACGCACGGTTTGCCGATCTGCTGTCAGCACAAGAAAAGAAATTCATTGTTCAGAACTTCAAGTCCGAGTCGGCTCCGCGTAAACCGGAATCGCATCTCGGGAAGGCAATTGACATTCGCGCATGAACCCGATCACAATCAACACGCAGCCGCAGGAATTAGCGTTTCCAAAGGCTCAAGTCTTCACCAAGTCCGATCCGAGCCTGGGGTCATTCAAGGACACTTTGTCGCAGTTTGTCAATTCCGTAAACGACCTGCAAGGTCGAGCGGTGGATACCGAGAAAGCATTTCTCCAGGGGGATATCTCGGACGTACATCAAGTTATGATTGCCGTAGAAGAGGCATCAGTGGCCTTTGAGTTGCTGATGGAAATTCGCAATAAATTGCTGGAAGCCTATCAGACGATCCAGCGGATGCCGATTTAACCGGCATTAACCTCGGAGCATGGATGCATGAAGAGGATCTTTGATCACTTTTATCAGTTAGTCGGCCGGATGACACCGAGCCAGATTCTACTGGCCGCGTTAGTGGTAGTCGGTGTAATCGCCGGCACGGTCATCATTTTTAACGTCGCAAAGAGTCAATACTTTGTGCCGCTCTACTCGAACTTGTCGAGTGAAGACGCGGGCAAGATCATTGAGAAACTCAATGAAATGCGCGTCAAGTATGAGATCGGCGACGGGGGTTCTGCGATTAGCGTCCCTTCTGATGATGTTTATGAAACCCGCATGAAGTTAGCCAGCAGCGGTCTTCCCAGTCCGCAGAATATTGGCTACGCGTTGTTCGATCAAACAAACCTCGGAATGACGGACTTTGTCCAGAAGCTGAATTATAAGCGCGCACTCGAGGGTGAACTGGCGCGAACTATCGGCAGTCTCTCCGAAGTGACAGCTGCGCGCGTTCATATGACAATTCCGGAGGACAAATTGTTCCGCGAAGACCAAAATGCGCCAAGCGCGTCTGTGGTCCTTAAACTCAACGGATCGACAAGCCTCGCCAAGAGACAACTGCAGGGGATCGCATATATCGTCGCGTCTTCTGTTGAAGGCATGAAGCCGGAAAATGTAACGATCATCGATTACGACGGAAACCTTCTTACGGGACCGCAATCCAATGATCCTTCTGCCATGATGTCGGCCACGCAATTCGAAATGCGCAAGAACGTCGAGAGCTATCTCGAAAACAAGGCACAGTCAATGCTGTCCGGGGTTATCGGCGGTGGGCGCGCTGTGGTTCGGGTCAGCGCGGAATTGAACTTTGAACAGAATAGCACGCAGATTGAAGAATACAATCCGGATATGGTGGCAGTTCGTAGCGAACAACGTACTGCCAGCAAAGGTAACGAACAGGAATCAATTCCCGGTGTTCCGCCGGTGACGACCTCCTCCAATAGCAATGACGCAAACGATATCATCACAAATTATGAAGTTTCCAAGACGATCAAAAGCATCATCGGTGAAGTTGGATCAATCAAGCGACTGACCGTTGCTGTCATGGTCGACGGAAACTATGAAGAGGTCAAGTCTCCCGAGGGCGAAGTTGAACAGAAGTTCCTTAATCGCTCGCCGGAGGAACTGGAGCGATTTGCCGGAATTATTAAGAATGCAGTCGGGTACAGTGAGGCGAGAAGCGACTTGTTCACGATCGTCGACTTGCCGTTTGATAACAGTATTCTCGAAGTCTCGCGCAAGCAGCTTGACTCCACCGGTCAGTGGGAGAACTACCTTTATTATGGCAAGAAGGTCGGGTTCGTTCTGTTGGGAATTCTTGGATTCTTGTATGTGAAGCGTCAACTGAAGAAGGTCTTTACCGCCATAGCCAAATATGTACCGGCACCGCCGCCGGCACCGCCACCGTCGGAGGAGACTATTCAGCAGAAGCCACAGAAGCCCAAGCTGATCGACACCATGAAGGTGCAGACAAAAGGCAAACCGGATGAGATTGCCAAGGTAATCAGAACCATTATGGCAGAGCCGCAGTAGTATGCCGATTACGTACGGGGAACTGACCAATACGCAGAAGGCCGCCATCGCGCTGATAGCTTTCGGAACCGAAGTCTCGGCCGAGGTCCTCAAATCACTTTCCGACCAGGAACTCGAAAAAATCACGATTGAAATCGCAAATATGCGCGATGTTCCGGGCGAAGTCGAAGAGCGTGTTATTCAAGATTGTTATGAGATCTTCCTGGCGCGAGAATACATCTCGACGGGCGGCATTGATTACGCGCGTTCATTGCTTGAGCGCGCAGTTGGGTCAAATCGTGCCGTTGATATCATCAAACGGCTTGAGTCTTCGCTCGTCACCTCCGGCTTCAATCTACTCAAGGGCATTGATCCAAAACAACTGGTTAACTACATCCAGAATGAACACCCGCAGACAATTGCCTTGATTCTCACGCAGCTCACGCCGCAACAAGCTGCCGGAGTCGTAACCGAACTGGCGCCGGAACTGCAGGCTGAAGTCGCGATGCGTGTTGCCACAATGGAGAAGATTTCACCGGAAATTCTGAAAGAGATTGAACAGACGCTCGATATGCATTTCTCCGGTTCGGTATTCCGCGAAAGCAAACAGTCCGGCGGCGCCAAGGCACTCGCCGACATTTTGAACCTCGTTGAGACTTCTGCGGAGAAGCACATCCTCCAAACGCTCGAAGCCGACAACCCGGACCTGGCTGCCGAAATCAAGAATATGATGTTCGTGTTCGAAGACGTGATCCTGCTCGACGACCGCTCAATCCAGCGGATGCTTAAGGAAATCGAGACGAAGGACATCGCAATCGCACTCAAGGCGGCGTCCGAAGATGTCAAGAGCAAGATCTTTACGAATGTCTCGGAGCGCGTGTCGATGATGATCAAGGAAGAGATCGAGTTTATGGGGCCGATGCGTCTCTCCGATGTTGAAGCGGCGCAACAACGAATCGTCGAGTCCATCCGCAAACTGGAAGAAGAAGGACAGATCGTCATCTCGGGACGCGGAGGCAAGGAAGATGTCGTCGTCTAGGGTTCTTTCGTCAGTTGCTCTGACGTCAAGCAGGGTACCAATTGGCAGCACGGAGTTTGTCGAGCGGTATCACCGCGAACTGGAAGAGAACTCAACAATCGGGCAGCGCATCAAGCAGCTTGAAGAACGCCATCAAATTGAACTGCAACAGACCTACCGGCGCGGGTTTTCCGAAGGTGAAAATGTTGGTTTACAGCGGGGACTTGCTGCATCTCGGCAATTAGAAAATGAACTTCGGCAGGCAATTACCGCGCTCGTCAATTATCGACAGACCGTTTACAAACAGGCAGAAACCCAATTGTTCGATCTCGCTTTTGCTTTGGCGAACAGGATCACTACTGCCCGCGGGGAAACAGAAGGTCAAGTGGTGCTTGACACGATCAATGCATGCCTTCGTGAGGTACTTGATAAGACGAGGTTAACTGTTCGCGTCAATCCTGCCCAAGCAAATTTCGTCAAATCGCAGATTGACGCCCTTGGCGGCATCAATGACACCGTTAGTCATATTGTCGTTGAACCGGATACTCGCATCAGTGCCGGCGGTTGTATCATCGAGACCGATTCGGGCAACACCGACGGCAGAATAGAGAATCAACTGCAAGTGTTGAAAAGCAAATTACTTGAGAATCAA
>CAUJJY010000342.1 GCA_963205155.1 Candidatus Zixiibacteriota bacterium
TCAGTCTGACATTGGCCTCACGCGGCCGAGTCGATACTACCAGCGGTGAGTCCGCGGTACAGCGTATCATCAATCAGGAGCAACAGCAGGCTCCGGCCCAGGCACCGGTGACGACGCCTCCGGCAGAACAGCCGGCAACCACACCACCGGCAGGCGGCGGCCAGTAGTCGATTCGAGTTATCAATTTCTCAAGGCAGGTCTTATCGAAGACCTGCCTTTTTTGTTGTCATGACGGTCAGGCGCAGTCCGTCGTTGTACTTTTGCAGGTGCTGTTCAGCCATTCAACACAAAAAGAGACTTGACAGGTTGACAAAGTGCGTTATATTCATGTCAATGATTACGGCAACAATCACCAGCGCACTATTCTGTGTTTTTACCATGGGCTACTATTGGTGGTGGTATACATCCGCCATGGATAGTGGTGCAGTGCCGGTGTAGCCGAACTAATCGGAAATCAGAAAACCGAACCCACTATCCGCAAGGATGGTGGGTTTTTTTATGGAGTTGACGTGAATATTCTGGAAATCCTCAAGCAGAACAACGGCTCCGCCAGAATCGCCCTGCAGTACGATGAACTCGATCTGCCGGGGGATCTGGAAACACCGGTATCGGCGTTCCTCAAGCTGCGTCCGCTGGGTGCCAAGTTTCTGCTGGAATCCGCCGAAGACCCCACGTCGATCGGCCGCTACACGTTCATCGGCATTGATCCCTTGCTGCAAATCCGGATCGAAAACGGGCGGACGGTGATGACTTCCGGTGACAATGAACTGGTTATTGACCATAAATCGCCCAGCGAGCCGTTTGCCGGAGTACAGAAGCTGATAGAAACTTTCGCCTTGGAGTCCTCACGCGCCGAGATTCCGCTTCTGGGCGGACTGGTGGGATTCACTTCCTACGAAATTGTACAGTGCTTTGAGCCGAAATTGGCGGGGTTGATTCCCAAATCCGGCCATCCGCTGGGGCTTTACTACTTCGTCGATACAGTGTTGGTGTTTGATCACTATATGAGGCGCCTCAAGTTATTGCGTCTCCGCCATGCCGACGGATCACTCGGTTCCGGCCGTGAGCACGTGACGATGGAGCAGATTCGCGAGGCATTGAGCAGCCAGACAGTCAAGTCGGAGCACATCAAGAGTGCAAACGGGAACGCGTATGTTTCGAATTTTGATCAGAGCGCTTTTGAGGAGAACGTCATTAAAGCGCAGAAGCACATCTTCAAAGGCGATATCTTTCAAGCGGTCTTGTCGCAGCGCGAAGAACGCTTGTCTGAAGTTGACGGATTTCACGTCTACCGCGCATTGCGAATGCTGAACCCTTCGCCGTACATGTTCTACCTGCAGTTTGACGATGTTGAGTTGATCGGCTCTTCGCCGGAAGCCATGGTGCGCTTGCAGGGACGTCAGGCGACGATCCGGCCGATTGCGGGGACGCGCCGTCGCGGACGCACTGCCGAGGATGATCTGCGCATGTCCAATGAGCTGCTGCGCGATGAAAAGGAACGCTCCGAGCATGTGATGTTGGTTGATCTCGGGCGCAATGATCTGGGCCGCGTGTGCAAGTACGGCAGCGTCAAGGTCTCTTCGATGATGCAGATGGAGTACTATTCGCACGTAATGCATATGACCTCGAATGTAGTTGGGCAATTGCGAGAAGACTGTTCGCAATTTGATCTATTCCGTGCAGCGTTTCCGGCTGGAACAGTGTCAGGAGCGCCAAAACTAAGGGCAATGGAGATCATTGCCGATCTGGAGAAGACATCGCGCGGACCGTACGCCGGGGCGGTCGGATACTTTTCGCTATCCGGCGAACTCGACATGTGTATCACGATTCGGACCATCGTGAAGCGGGGTAACCGTCTTCACCTGCAGGCGGGAGCGGGAATTGTTGCCGACTCGATACCAGCGCAGGAATATCTGGAAACAGGCAATAAAATTGCGGCTTTGAAGGAGGCGATCCGTGTTGCAGAGGAAGGATTGCTATGATTCTGTTCATCGATAATTACGATTCCTTCATCTACAATCTCGTTCAGTACTTTGGCGAGCGCGAGAAGAACCTCGCAGTGCTCCGTCCAGATGAGACGACCATTGAAAAAGTTATCGAGATGAATCCGCAGAAGATTGTCATTTCGCCCGGCCCGGGACATCCGCGCGAAGCCGAGTTGTCGCTGGAGATCATCAAGGCGATGCACACGACCACGCCGATTTTCGGTGTCTGCCTGGGTCATCAGTGCATAGGCGAGGCTTTCGGGGCCAAGGTCGGTTCTGCTGATCGACTGCTTCACGGCAAGACATCGGAGATCTATCATCGCAGCAAGGGGCTAATGGCGGGACTGCCGAATCCGTTCAAGGCGACGAGGTATCATTCGCTGGTAGTCTCCGAGGAATCACTGCCGCCGGAGCTTGAAGTGGTGGCCTACACTTCGGATGGGGAGATAATGGGACTGAAGCACAAAACTTCGCCGCTCTATGGCGTGCAATTTCATCCGGAGTCAATCCTGACAACCGAGGGAATGAAGATCATCAACAACTTCGTGGACTTGCGGACGTGGTAAAAGAGATACTGCATAAACTCGCGCACGGCGAATCATTGCTATTTGCCGAAGCTGAAGCGTTGATGGATGCGATTGCGCAAGGAGCTGTAGCACCGACGCAGGTGGCGGGGTTCTTGACAGCGTTACGCGTGAAGGGCGAAAGCGTGGCGGAGATTGCCGGATGTGCGCACTCGCTGCGCAGGCATGCCGTGGCCGTACCGCATCACCAGACGCTAATCTTCGATTGCTGCGGCACAGGCGGAGATAACTCGCACTCGTTCAATATTTCAACCGCGGCCTCATTGGTTATCGCGGCGTGCGGAGTTCCTGTCGCAAAACACGGAAATCGGGCGATGAGTTCGTCCTGCGGGTCGGCAGACCTACTTGAAGCAGCCGGCGTGAATTTTGAGTTGTCACCGGAGCGGGCGGCGACTTTGCTTGATGATATCGGATACTGTTTTCTCTTCGCGCCGCACTATCACCCGGCAATGAAGAATGTTGCGGCAATTCGCAAGGAACTCGGATTTCGCACGATGTTCAACATGCTCGGGCCGTTGCTCAATCCAGCGCGGGCGACGCATCAACTGATTGGAACAGCTACACGCCAAACGGCGGAATTGCTGGCTTCGGCAGCGCAACATCTGCCGACTACGAAAATTGTGACAGTGCACAACTCGCACGGCTTTGACGAGATACTCCCGACGGGAATTAATCATCGCTTCCAGTGGCTCGACGCCGATTTGTTTTCCGATCCGATCGAGTTGCCGCTGGCGCTGCAAAATGGCTATGTGCCCGTGGACTTGCGCGGCGGGGACAAAGAGATGAATCTCGCCATTCTGTACAGCGTGCTTGACGGCAAAGAGTCGGCATATGAAGTTGCGACCGTTCTCAACGCTGGGTTCGCGCTTGTGGTGGCCGAGAGGGCCACTGATCTCGAAGAAGGCACCGATATGGCAATCGACGCAATTCATTCCGGCAGAGCTAAACGCATACTCGTTGAGTATGTGGCGGCATCGCAGGGGGCAAATTAGATGCTCGATACAATAGTAAGTAAAGTCAGAGCCAGTATCCAGAGACGCTCACGGCGCGATTGGGAGGACGAAATCCTCGCTCGCGGTGCAACGACCCTCGTGCGTCAAGCGGCATTTGGTGCAATGATTTCCCGGCCGGGCGGACAGCTCATACTCGAAATCAAACGCAAAGCGCCCAGCAGCGGAGAATTGGCAATGAATATCGATGTTGTTGCGACCGCGAAGGCTTATGAACAGTACAGCGCCGCCGCCATTTCGGTTTTGACGGAGCAAGAGCATTTCGGCGGCTCTTTGACCGATTTGCAGCAGGCAGCGGAGAGCGTCTCTATTCCAATCTTGCGGAAGGACTTTATTGTCGATCCACTGCAAATTCACGAAGCTGCCGCGCTTGGCGCATCGGCAGTGCTTTTGATTGTCGCGATTCTCGATCACCAGGAGTTGCGCCAATTCTTGCGTTTGGCGGATGAACTACGAATCGACGCGCTGGTCGAGGTCCACGATGAATTCGAACTGTCCCGAGCCCTGGCAGCAAACGCTCGAATCATTGGTGTGAACAATCGCAATTTGAAGTCGATGAGCATTGACTTGGCAAATGGAGAGAGAATTCTCAAACGCATTCCGAGCGAGATAATCAAGGTTGCGGAAAGCGGGATCCGCTCAAGAGAGGATGTCGTGCGCATGCAATCTGCCGGCGCGCAGGCTTGCTTGATCGGAACCTCACTGATGACGGCCGACGACATCGGGAAGAAGATTGCGGAGTTGAGAGGGCTATGACGAAGATCAAGATTTGCGGTGTGACTTCAATAGAAGATGCGGAAGTCTGCCTCGAAGCGGGGACGGATTTTATTGGATTTGTGCTTTCGGATTCACCGCGCAGAGTCAATTACGTTCAGCTGGAACGGCTGCGCCAAGCTGTTGGGGAGTCGATTTCGTGTGTTGGCGTGTTCGCCAATGAGTCGGATCTGGCGTATTTTTCGCAGAATTGCGACATCGAACTGGATTATTATCAAGTGTACTTTGACGCAACGACGCTCGATGTCCGGCAGCCCAAGGCGGGTTGGATTCGCGCGATTTGGATGAATGGCGACAGCCACAACTTGTCGCAAATACCGCTTCCC
>CAUJJY010000343.1 GCA_963205155.1 Candidatus Zixiibacteriota bacterium
GGAGCAAAAGTACGAACTACACGGTGACGTCGGCAACGTGGTATTCCCTTGCGGCTATACCATCCTTCCTGACGGCGACACAGTTCACTTCTACTATGGTGCAGCCGACACGAGCATTGCACTGGCTACCGGCAGCATTTCCGCCATGCTTGCATGGTTGGAGCAGGACAACTGACCTCTGTAACGGGGAGCAGGTATGAGGCTCTGACTTAGAAATCTAGGTCGAAATTGTAGCCTTGCAGGTATAATGGTTAAGGAGGACATGTGGATAGTCTGATGTACACGAATGCAGAGGAGAAGCTCCGTTTCGAGACGATGATTTCAGAACTGTGCTCTGCCTTTGTAAACGTTCCGGCAGATGAAGTCGATGCCGAAATCGACCGTTGGCTGGCGTTCGTAGTCACCACATTAGGCATCGACCGTGGTACGCTGTTCCAGATATCGGAGGATAACTCCACCGGAATCCTCACCCATACCTGGGCTGCAAGGAAGTCGCTTTCGTTGGACAGAAGCACAATAGCCGAACTCCGCGAGGGTAACTTCGTCCTCCCGTGGAGCGTCGAGAAGATGCTGCGCGGGGAGCATGTCATGTTTTCTTCAATGAATGAGCTCCCGCAAAATGCTGTCGCCGACCGCGAGTTTTACGAATCAAACGGCACCAAGTCCAATGTCACCATACCACTTGTGGTTGGTGGTGCGCTCGTCGGCGCCATCGCATTAAGCTCTGTGCAATCCGAGACCGTATGGTCGGATGACCTGATTCAGCGCCTCCAATTGGTCGCCCATGTCTTCGCCAATGCACTGGCGCGCAAAATTGCCGACATCGAACTCAAGGGCGCTTTCGTTCGCTACCAGACGCTCTTTGAATCAGCCAATGATGCAATTTTCGTCATGAGCAACGGTAAGATTGCCGAATGCAACGGACATTGTGTCGCGTTGTTCAATTGTGCAAGCAAGGCCGACATTGTCGGTCACGAACCGGGCGAGTTTGCACCGCCGTTACAAGCCGACGGCGAAGATTCGCTTGACAAGAATAATCGCCTGGTCGAGTTGGCCAAGAGCGGCGTTCCGCAGCAATTCTACTGGAAGTGCCGGCGTAAGGACGGCTCCATCTTCGATGCCGAGATTTCTCTCAACTGCTTCAAGGCGTCGGGTGAGTTGCTGCTGCTGGCAATAGTGCGAGATGTGACTTTGCACATTGTCGCCAAGGAAATCTTGAAGGAAGCCAATGATCGTCTGCAGTCAGAACGCGAAATGTTGGGCGAAAAGAACGCCGCACTGCGCGCTATTTTATCAGAAATCGAGCAGCAACGGATCGAATACGAAGAAAAGGTCTGCGCAAGTCTCAAGAACATTTTTGCTCCTTCACTCAAGAAGCTCCGGGCCACTGACGGTAAACTCAATAATAAGGACTTGATGAAACTCGAAGATGCATTTGAGTCGCTCGTGGGGCAAGGCGTGAATACCTTCAAAGAGAACTACGCCAAACTGTCACCGCGCGAAACCGAGGTTTGTGAACTCATTGCCCAGGGCAGGAGTTCAAAAGAAATCTCGGACCTGCTGAATGTTGCTCCCCAGACCATCCACAAGCACCGTGAGATCATCCGCCGCAAGCTCAAGATCCAGAATCTGGAAATCAATCTCCCTACCTACCTTCGCAACAAGTCATGATTTGACAGCAACTGTCAAAGGCATTGCCTACGCAATAACCCCGTATCGACCCAGTCAATCATCTAACGTACAATATACCGATTGAGCGAGTCGAGCTTACGCGACGACACAAAGACCTTGTGATACTCAACTCGATTTGACAGCTCGCGTGTCGTTGTGCGGAGTCGACTGCTCAAACTTGGGAGGCTCTTGATCCGGTGAACCGGAGCGCCCGGGCCTTAGCTCCAACCCGCTCGGTGAAAAGAGCCTCTTGAGCCTTCTTGTGATCACATTCCGCTGAAATCTCTAACTTGCAAGACGCGACTCTGTCCTCTTCTTATAAATCTCCCAGGCATCAAACTCCGTTGTCGACGATAGCCGGCTTGCCCAAAACGCAATCTATCAACAGGCAATACCTACGCAATAAGCCCGTATGACGAGGTCAGGACCTCAAGTGTACAATTTTGCGACTGCGAGAATCCTCTATCTGGCAGTCGTGGATTGTCAAGCGTGGTAACTCGGCCGAGATACCACACCGTTTACACGGCCGGTAGAGTCCTCTGACTGCCGACCAAGGTTCGCCAAGATTAACAAATCGGATGGGGGCATCCAGTGAAGGGATTCATATGATCTGCTTCAAGAGAGTTTCTCTCGCAGTGATTTTTGTCTTGTGCCAGGCGGTCGCACTCTCGTCTGCTCATGCTGCGACTTACTACGTTCGCTCCGGCGGCAGCAATGCCAACAGCGGAACGACTTGGTCAACAGCCTGGGCGCATCCAAACAAAGCACAATCTGTAATGGTCGCCGGTGATATGCTCGTGATGGCGCCCGGCTCCTATGACACGGTGCAGTTTGTTCCGCCGGCAGCCGGCGGTGCGCTGACTTCGTACGTCTGCTCAACCTATGTTGTGAACGGCAGCGATGCCGGTCGAAACAACACATTTGTTCGCGGCGGCAGAAATCAATCTCTCACCTGGACCAGTATCGGCGGGAATCGTTGGACTTCGACTTTTGACTCTCCTATGACTGGAGTCAGTCCAAGAATCTATGTGGCGTTGTTCAGAGACGGCAAGGTGTGCGACCCCAGGTCTTCGACAACCGCTGCCGACAGCCAGAATGAATATGCATACAATACCAGTACAAATGTGTTCACTCTATACTCAACGACGAACCCGAGTTCTTCTGTCTTTAGAGTTTCCTGGCGGCCGGTCATGGATACCGGTCCCGGACAGTCTAATGTGTTGATCTTTGGATTAACTATTGAAGAAGGTTCGCAGCGGTTAATCGTAGTCGGCGATTGGGACCACAGTTCTCCAAAGCCGGACAGCACTTACATCAAATACTGCAACTTGAGAAAAGTCATCGAACTTGAAGAGTTCCACAACGGTTCGATCATTCTCTCCCAAACGAATGATCCAACTACCGTCGCGCAATGGACCAATGACTTGCAGGTTGTCGGCTGTACTCTGTCCCAAATATCAACCGTACAATTCGACCAGGGAATTCACTCCGGCGCAGCAATTGAGTGCTACTTCGTACGTGACTCCAGAATTGACTCCAATGTTTTTATCGGTCCGATGGGCAGTGCGATTGCACTCAAGATGGGCTGTTATGCCGACAACGGCGTGAAATCACTTAACTGGAGCATCAAGTATAACCGGATCAGCGACTGTTTTGATGAAGCCGTCTGGGTTGGCAATAAGGTCGGCAACTTGGACTTCGTCGGCAACATCGTGGAACGCTGCGAAATTGGCTTTAACATTCACACTTCCGACCCTTGCGGCAAAGATCCCACCCAGGGCAACATCAAGGTGCTGAATAACACCTTTGTTAACAATGATGTGAACTTCAATGCATCGGCCGCCAATGCAATCGGCGGAAATCAAGTCAAGTACAACATCTTCATGGATACCAGCGGGGCGGTCAGTGACAACTATGTATACACCCTCGGCTTCAGACTAAGGGGCGGCGAAGCTCCAATGGAAACTCCCACTACGGAGTCTTTCTGGGCCAATGGTGTAAATAACAACATGTACTACTATGCAAACGGGCAGACATTTATGGGTTGGTATAGTCCAAACAGCGGGTATTCGCCCACCCAGCCCAATTGGTCACAGTGGTCGACTGTTTTTGACCAGAACAGTATCAATGGTGTAAATCCAGGTTTTGCCTCGAGCAGTACGGGCAACTACTCACGGCCATCATCAAGTAACGAAATCAACGTGACCCATTCTGGTGCAACGTGGACGCGCTACGGCGCATGGCAGTCCACGTCCGGCGGCTGCACACTGCCTGGCGTCGCAACTCTGACCCTGCCTGCCAACGGAGCGACCGGACTATCGTTGCCGGTCACGCTCGACTGGTCTGATGTCGCAACCGCAACGTCGTATCAATTGCAGATTGATAACAATTCCGATTTTTCCAGCACGTTGACCGATCAAGTTGTGGCGGCCTCAACCTACTCGGCTACCAGCTTGACCAGTGGTGTGACTCTATATTGGCGCGTACGTGCGCAGAACTCCTGCGGCTGGGGTGCCTACAGTGCATCGCGAACATTTGCTACTGCTGCCTGCACATTGCCTGTCGCTCCGACTCTTGCCAGTCCTGCAAACGCTGCAACTAATCTGTCGCAACCCATAACCTTGGATTGGAACGATGTCGCCACCGCGACCGGCTATCAGATTCAGGTCGACAACAACTCCGATTTCTCCAGCGTAACAGTCGCCCCAACAGCGACCGCTTCGACGTATGCGCTCTCGGGACTTGCTGCCGGCACCACATTCTATTGGCGCGTCCGCGCTCAAAACGCTTGCGGTCTGGGAAGCTATAGCGCCTCCAGATCCTTCACGACCACCTGTACTCTTCCAACTGTGCCTTCCTTTGTCGCGCCTGCCAATGGAGTAACCAACCTGGCACAACCAGTAGTACTCGATTGGAGTGACATCGCAGGCGCGACCTTGTACCATGTCCAGGTTGATAATAATTCGGATTTCTCAAGTCCCACGACAGACAATCAACCGACGGCTTCCACATACTCCGTAAGCGGTCTAACAGCCGGGACGGTGTTCTACTGGCGGATGCGCGCCCAGAATGCCTGCGGCTGGAGCGCCTGGTCGGCGAGCCGAACTTTTACGACCGCCTCCTCCGGCGACGCAACACCGCCGGTAATCTCCAATGTTACGACAACGAACATCACCAGCAAATCAGCAGTGATTTCGTGGACGACCAACGAAGCGGCCTCGACGCAGATCAATTATGGAACGACGGTTTCCTACGGCTCCTCGACAACTCTCATTTCGACACTAACGACAGATCACGAGCAAGTTATTACCGGGCTGGATTCGATGAAGACATATCATTTCCGGGTTCGCTCTCGTGATGCGGCCGGCAACGAAGCGATCAGCGGTGACTACGTCTTCACGACCGCAAACAGCATTGCGGATGGAATCTCTCCGACCGTGTCGAGTTCCTATACCGGTTTCAGCTCGGCAAATATTTCCGACGGCAACTACGATCCTTTTGGCGCGGAAACTTCCACCTGGGCAACCGAAAGCGCCACGTTGGCGCATTGGGTGGAATTTAATCTAGGCGCGAGTCGCACAGTCGAGCGTGTGGCCGTGTATTGGGCGTGGAATTCATACCAGCAACGCTGGATGACTTCACAACAGTTCCGAATCCAGATTTGGAATGGCTCGGCATTTACTGATGTCTCCACTGTCAATAACTCCGTCGGTGATAGTTGCACTTTCGTCGACATTGCGCCAGTCGCAACCACGCGTATGCGCTACTATCAACCTGTCAACATGGGACCGGCGACCTATCCCGCCGTCGTGTGGCTCACTGAAATTGATGTCTTTGGTACTACCGTGGCCAATACTGCGCCCACCGTCCCGACGTTATCGAGTCCGGCAGCCGGCGCAACCGTCTCGACTCTTACCCCGGCGTTAATACTCAACAACTCGTCCGACGCCCAAGGGAATGCGATCACCTACAATTTCCAGGTGTCCACTTCGTCAAGCTTTGCCACGATAACAGCGCAGGCAACGGGTGTGACGCAGGGTACTGGCACAACCAGTTCCTGGACCGTAAGTCCCAGCCTCGGAAGCGGAACCACCTACTATTGGCGCGCTCGTTCTTACGATGGCGCGCTGTACTCGAGCTTCTCGGCGTACCGATCGTTCACGACCGGCAGCAATGCCGCACCGGGCGCACCTACTCCAGTGTCTCCGATCAACTCCGTTCGCGTCTCGGACATGACGCCGAATCTCGTCGTCAAAAATGCGATCGACGCCAACGGGAACGTCTTAACTTATCAGTTCGAAGTTTACAACGGCACCGGAACCATCCTGCGGGCGCAATCGCCAATGGTCAACTCTGGAGCGACTTCCACAACATGGACTGTATCGATTACGCTAAACTACGTCACGAACTATACCTGGCGTGCCCGCGCTTACGATGGACAGGCGTGGTCGGTTTGGACTGCCCTGCAGAGTTTCCGGACAAATCGTGCACCATCATCGCCAATTCTCGAAAGCCCGCTTGAGGATGCTGTTGCTCAATTGTCAACCCAATACCTTGGTGCAGCAAGCTCCGTTGATCCCGACGGGGACTCGATCTCATATCAATTCGAGATTTATGCCGGTAACGACACCACAGTCGTACTAAAGTCATCCACCGTAGCAGCAGATTCTTCGACGACCTTCTGGGCAGTGCCAAGTGATTTGGCGCCCGGCAAGCAATACGCCTGGCGCGCACGGGCATCAGATGGCGCCGACTGGTCTGACTGGTCGGAGATATCACTCTTCAGTGCCGCGGCCGCGGGTATCTGCGGTGACGAAGACTCTTCCGGTTTCGTCGATGTCAGGGATGCAATCTATCTACTGAATTACATTTTCTCCAATGGCACACTACCGGCCGATGGAGATGTCAATTGTGATGAAATGATCAACATTTCAGACGCCGTACTCCTTCTTGAGTTCCTCTTCGCAAACGGTGACGAGCCGTGCGCGAAATGCGGCCAATAGGGCCCTGCCTACTTCTACCACCGAACGAGAGCGCTGCAACGGCGCTCTCGTTTCGATTCTGACTGTGATGCAGGCTTCCACCTGGCACGCTGTTCACAAGTATCAACGCGACGACCATTGAATGTAACTATGAACTTCCCCAGAAGCTAGTGTCGAGAATCAAATCCCTGACGCCGATAATGGCAAACTGGATGGCAATACAAATCAAAAGAAATCCCATAATCCGTGAAAGACTATCTACACCGTTGATACCGAG
The DNA here is from genome assembly GCA_963205155.1 of Candidatus Zixiibacteriota bacterium. GTDB lineage: Bacteria > Zixibacteria > MSB-5A5 > CAIYYT01 > CAIYYT01 > JADJGC01. The sequence goes on from CAUJJY010000343.1 coordinate 6,931, forward strand.
AAAGCGCTGCAGGAAACCGGCGCCCCGGAGTACCAACCATGATATAATTGCAGTGAGTATAATTGCGATCGCCACGCCGGTAAAGGCGACTACCCTGTCGATGCCGTGCTGACCGTCAATGGTTGAAGATATTGTAATGACAACAGCGATCGAGCCAGGTCCGCTCAAGCTAGGCATTGCCAAAGGACTAAACGAGAGATTCTGTTTTTGACGCGCCTCCTGACGGCCCTCACTTGTAATCTGCCTGGCGCCGGGAAACAACATGCGATAGCCAAGAATTCCTATGACCATTCCTCCCGCGAGGCGGATGCCGGGTAGGGAAATTCCGAATGCAATCATAATCAGATGGCCCGCCAGCAGGAATGCCACTAAAATAACGGTCATATAGATGCATGCCCATTTGACCTGACGATTGCGTTCCTCTACGCTGAGATGCGCACTGATACTGAGCAGAAGAACTGCCGTGCTGACGGGATTTACGACAGGAATCAACGTAATCAGCGCAAGGCTCACCCACGACAGGAGACTTGCAGCTAAATCCACGAGTCACTGCCGTACTGCGGAGGTTTGATCGGTACTTCAGCCAGTTTCCTGCCGGGACCGCGTTTCGTCTTTGAGGATTTATGGAGCGTCTTGTCGCCCATTATGCTTAGTTATTGATCCCGCTTCGGCTGCTTGTCTTGTCGTTCCTTCTCGTCCTGATCGTGTTTGCTTTTCTTCTGCTTCTGGCCCTTCTCCTTGTCTTTCTTTCCACCCTTGTCTCCCATATCCACTTCCTTTCTTGATCACTTCGAGATCGTGTGTCACGACCTCGGCAATGCAACCATGACGACCGTCAAACCAATTTCGCACTGTCGTGAGCCGGGACGCTCAACTTAATACCCACAACAGCATATGCATCCCGACTTCCCGACAAATCGCTTCAGCGCGAAATTCTTATCTCTTGGCCACTGTACCGCCGGCTTATAACGTCGGCTTGGCTATCGTATTCCCATTTAGCGTGACAGCTCCGGTGCGTGCAAAGGCTCTGCCCTCCAGCGAGGCGCCGGTATTCATCGTGATCGACTGGTCAGCCATGATGACTCCTCTAAATGCCGTAGTCGTTCCCAGGGTTGCCGAAGTGCCGACCTGCCAATAGACGTTGGCGGCCTTTGCTCCTCCGCTAAGAATCACTTTGCGATCCGCGGTGGTGACGAGCGTTGAAGCTATCTGGAATATCCAAATCGCGCTGGTATTTCCCTTGGCGTCAAGTGTGAGATCACCGGAGGAGATCTCAAGTCCGGAAGTTGATTTATAAAGACCCGAGGGCAATGTCATGCCGCCAATGTTACCGGCCAGCGTAACTGCACCTGATGAACGTCCTGCCGCGCTATTGTAGGCAGCGGTCAAAAACAGTTTAGCCTGGGTGGCTTCGGGATCGCCAATATGGTTCGTACCAACAATGACTCCCGGAGGAAAACCGGTGATCGCCGAGCCCGGGCTTAGCCCGACATCTCCGGCTATGAAAGTAGCACCGGTGCTGACAATTGTGGCTCCGGCAAGTACTGCAAAGTCTGCGGTTGACTCGAGCACGACCGGCAGTTGATCAATCGTCGCATCGAATGTCGTGAAACTCCAGACATAATCGCTGGCCAGAGCATTGCCGGATTGGTCTTTCGCGATGCCGGTGATCGTTGCCGTGAATACCGTTGCCAACGCGAGATTGTCGTTCGGAACGAATGATGCCCGATTATTTTCAGCATCATATGTGACAAAACCACCCACCGAAGTCGTGCCCGGACCCTTGACTGTGAATGATGTCTGACTGATTGTCGCGGCGCTCATCGCTTCGCTAAAGGTCACATTTATGAGTGCCATGCCGGTTGCACCGTTAATCGGATTGGTGGACAACACTGTTGGCGCCGTTGTGTCGGCTGACGGACCGTTCGGCTCGTCGTCACTGCAACCGGTGATGAATACTGCCGAAAGCAGAGTCAACATCATTGTGAGGCCCAGGAACGCTCTGAATTTCTTTGTTATCGTCATTGTCTAACTTTCTCGAGTGATTTCGTGTATCACTCTTCGTTTTGTTTTGATGCCAAGACCACAACAGCGTCAATGCTGTTAGCGGCTAATTGACGGTCCCGAAAATTTCTGCCGGGTGATGTGGTCAGCTACCGCGCGCAAAGCGGATTGCTCACAAGCCTCCGACCTTCCCTACCTCGCTGTCCTTACGTTGATCGCCGCCGTCCCATAACGATCATCGCCGCTCCGATGGCAACTGCCGCGGCGCCAAGGATTGGCGGCATGGGGATTTCTTTCTTCTCATCGACCTGGATTTCAATGGGTCCAAGATCGACGACATCTTTTTTGGAGGTATATGTTATCCCTCCATAAATGAGACCAATTACGCCAAGCGCAATTAGGATGATGCCGACTATCGTCATAGTCTTCATGATTGCTCCTTTCGAGCCACAAACCGCGTCAAAGCAGGCGACGACCGGAAATTATCCTGACCAGCACAGCGACGATCGCAATGACAATCAGAATGTGAATGAACCCGCTCATCGTGTAGCCTGTCACCAGGCCTAGAGCCCACAGAACCAGAAGTATTACCGCTACTGTCCAGAGCATGAGAATCTCCTTTCGGTTAACATCGGGGTGCGTTAACGGCTAGTGCGTTCTAAAGACGGAATAACACACCAACATTTATTGAATAGAAATCTGATTTGGCGCCATCCAATACTGCGTCCGGCAGATCCTTGAAGTCGTATTCGAGAAACACATAGCGGATATCACCGAAGACCCGGAATTTTGACGAGGCCGGCAATTCGAGCCCGGCGACCAGGTGCCACCCGAACTCACGCTTGGTCTCATCATCGACTCCGAGATCATTGTAGGATTCCGAATAGTCAAAAGTTGTATTGTACCAGCCACCGCCAATGCCTCCATAGATGAACGGCAAAGGATAAAGCAGACCCGTAACGGTCACCGGCCAACTCCGGGCAGTTAAAGCACCGGATCCATATTCTTCCTGCCGGTACCCGATGTCGCCTTCGATTCCGATAACCGGAATCAGCTTCAGACGGATCGTTGCGCCAATTAGGTAGTTCGCGTCTTCGGCATCGTGTGACTTCTGCATGCCGACATGCGGTCCAATGTAGACGCTCGGTTGACTTCGCGCAGTCAGCGGAAATAGCACGAGAATTCCTAACAATAGTCCGATACCAATTTTTCTAATCACGTTGTCTCCTATTTAAGGTGAAAGTACTTGAGATATCAAAGGCGCTGGGGCGAAATTCTTAGCAGGCACCTTGTACTGTCTAAGCACTATAGAGAGTTACGGAGAATGCACCGACAAGTCTATCGCCCAAAGGGATGAAAAGGGAGCTACATCGCTTGAGCGAACTCCGACGCGATATATGCGAAAAATCGAAGATACTGTGATACGCACTTGTAATGCCTGCGGAGTACTCACCAAATCTGGGCACAAAGCGTTTCTGAAAACAATTGCCTCCGCACAAGCAGCTTAGTACTATTGTCACTTCTGGTTCAGAATAGTCTGACCGCATAAATCACAATAGCCGCAGTAGGTTTTCAGTTGCTGACAAGGAGAACCTGATGGACTCAATGACAAGTATCGTCCGTACAGATTCAACAAACCCCGATTTCCGCAAATTGGTGATACTCCTCGATCAGGATCTCCGGGTACGCGACGGCGAAGAACACGATTTTTATGCCGCCTTCAACAAGATTGATTCACTGGCGCATGTGGTTGTTGCCTATCGGAGTCACGTAGCCGTCGGTTGTGGAGCGATTAAGAAATACTCCGAACAGGTCGTTGAAATCAAACGAATGTTTGTGCTCCCGGAGTACCGCGGACAGAGAATTGCCGGAGTTGTCCTGTCAGAATTGGAAACATGGGCTGGTGAATTAAAATTTTCGGAGAGCATTCTTGAGACGGGGAAGAAGCAGCCTGAAGCCATTCGACTGTATCAGAAATCCGGGTACTCGATAATTTCTAACTTCGGTCAATACCAAGGCTTTGATAACAGCGTCTGCATGAAAAAGACTCTTCCCGTTCCCAGGTAAGATTTCCCTAACATGTCGTGTTCGCAGTCAGTAACTTAGAGGTGGGTGGGCGCTTGCGCGTTCGTTATCCGCCTTTACTCTGTGGTGTTTCGCTCGCATCGATGAATGTTCTCGGCACTATGGACCATGTCGCCATACCGCAACGCCATTCGGCGAAGCGCTTTCTCCAAACGATCCTTCTGCTTGCGCATCGACTGCGATTCGGACTTTGTCCGAAGTCCGTGTCTGTCAATAAGCCGGTCGATGGCGGGAAACACATTATGGTCTTCACTGCAGATATGACAAGTTAACAGCACATCATATGACTGGGCACTTCCTACGAATTGCCTGCGCCATCCGCGTTCCCCTCCGGCGACTCCTGCGACGGCTTCGGTAATTCTGGCCACAAAGAACCGGCCCATGACGTGTTGCGTGGTTAGCTGCTCCATCATTCGACGAATTGATCGCGGTGATTTCTCTGCCAAAGTGTCGAATAAGAGCTCTTCCTCGGCGTGATGATGAATCTTGTCAGCGTAATCCGAAAGAAACCGCGAGAGGAACTGCAAATCACGCAATTCAACTGGCCGACGCTTCTCGACTCTCTCTGTGACAATCCTTAAGACGGTCAGTGCCTGAAGAATCATCTCATGTTCATCCATCAGATCCCGAATCAGCTTATTTGAAATTGCCCGTGACGACTTCATTACATCTCCCTCCCGATTTGTCCGGCCGCCAGCGGCGCATAGGAGAACTCGCCGCCGATTGTCTCCAACTTCTCTTCAGCATGCTTCGGAGTTCCATTGAAATAGCTCCAGACCGCAATCGCCATTCCAAATAGCAGGGAGCCAAATAGGATAGTTGCCCCGATCGAGGATACAAGATGCAGCGACTGAAACTGCGCCGGATAATCCTGCAATCCCTTCGGAGAACCCTGGGTACCTAACAAGAACATCGGCAAGAATGTTGCCATATTGCCGATCGCAAAACCGCCTGCAACCAGGTATCCAAAGCGTTTCTTGTATTCTCGGTTAGCGACGACCGGCAACCAGTGAAACAGCCCGGCGAGGAACGAAGTGAAGACTGTGCCTAATAACACGAGATGAAGTTGCGCGACGGTGAAATAGGAGTTGTGTAAGTACACACCAAGTGCCGGGATTGCCTTCACACAAGTTGTCAGTATCGCAAACACCATCGCGGCTAACTGCAACCAGACAAATGCCAACGGCACGGTCAGAACATTGCGAACCCGTACTATCATGCCGAGCCACGAAGTTACGATCAGTAACAGCGGGACCGCAGTCAAGGCAGCAAACAGACTTCCCACCGCTGCCAACTTCTCCTGCTCCGCCGCCGTAACCAAATGCTGTCCCCATGACATCAGAATCAGCATACTAAGCCCGCCACCCGTTGCGACCAGCATCGTGCGCGATGGCAATTTCGACCGGATTTGTGCCGAGAGAACTTCATAAGTGATCCCAATCGCAGGCAGCAATGTCGCAAGAACCGCCGGGCCGGCATACAACCAGAATAGTAATTGGTAGCGCACGATACCGCTGGCGTCAACCAATGACAAATATGATCCGGCGTCATTCTGGGCGGTAAGAGTTAATACCAATGTAACAAGCCGAATCGGTGTCACCAGCGTCTCAATGAGCGCCCAAAAAAGGAAGAACCATACAAAGAGTGGGAATTGCTTCAGAGCAATGTTCCGATGCCGAGTTGACAGTGTGGTTCGCAATATACAAAGAGCCAGAATAAGCACTGAAACCGCACACAGAAAGAGTCCGGCAATGAGCGAACCAAACAACATCACCGGCACAGCCGGTGGCTGGAGCATCGTCCACCCGCTTGTATAAGCGCCCAACTCAATGCTCACTAATACAAGGACTCCCCCGATTGAATGACAAAGCCAGCCGGCAAGGTTCCATCGAGGCATCGCAAGGTTTCTCGTTCCAAGCGCAGCCGGAAGTACGAGGTTTCCCAAGGTCCCCGGAATCAACGGCAGGAGAACAACGAAGATCATCGCCATGCCGTGCTCGGTCAACACCTTGCCAAACAGCTCGGGGTTTAGAAACCGTGTCGATGTTGAGAACATGTCGATCTGCAAAGCCAACGCCGCGCAGGCGCCCACCAGCAGGAAAACGGCACTACTGATTAGATAGAGAAAACCGATCCGGCGGCTTTCACATTCAATAATTTTGCGAAACGCGAAAATCACTTTGGCTCCCATAACTGAACTTTGTTTATCGCCCTAAAGAGGCTATAGATCCTTATGCCTGAATTGCCGCAACCCAATAAGTACTGGCGTAACTATCCACAAGCACAATGCCACCACCGCAATCGAAACACCCAAACTTGTTCCAAAGAATCGATTGAACACTGCTCCGGTATATCCCATCAAAGCCGCCCAATCCGTCTGCACCAGAAGCGTGACCCGCGCCAGATCGATCGGGTTTGTCACCACCGCAATTAACAGAGGCGTCTCGAGCGGATAGTCGGAAAACGCCATTGTTGCCAGCATCACCAGTCCGTCATAAACAAGAGCAGTGAAAAGCCAAACACCCAAAATCGCCGCGAGCCCCTTTCCGCGATCGTCAAGAATCGTCGCCAACAAGAATGAGATTGCCAAGAAGATGACTGTCAGAAACGAACCGACTGCGAGTAAGAGCAACAACGACAGCAATTGTTCCTGGCTGATCGTCATGAAGAACAAATACGGCAAGCCGACACCAAGAATGAATCCCGCAACGAGTGAAGCTCCAAGCCCGCAGAACATTCCGAAATACACCGTCCTGCGGTTCACCGGCTGGGTCAAGACCAACTCCACGAATTCGCGCGAGTTGTAGAAGTAAATGGTTCCAAACAATGAACTAACCAACGGAATCAAGAACAGGCAGATACTCATTAAACTTACCGCAACCTTGGCTGATTGAGCTTGAAGCTGGAATAATCCAACGGTCACAACCAGAAAGAACGCTGTATACAACAAACCCCAGCGGTTGCGGGCAACATCGCGGATGGCATACCATCCTATATGTAAGGACAATCTCATGCCGCCTCCCTTTCGAGCAGGCGTGCGACTGCCACCTCAAGTCGAAGTTCGCCGGTCTGAAGCTTGAGTTCGCGGATCGGGCCGGCAAAACGAATTCGACCATCGATAATGATCACGACCTCGTCTGCCATTTCGTCCAAGTCACTCATGATATGCGTGGTGACGAGTACTGTACGCTTCTGATCACGATGATCCGCGATGAACTGCTTGAGACGAATGTTGGAAACCGGATCAAGTCCCGCTGTCGGTTCATCGAGGATGAGCAGCTCGGGATCGTACATCCCGGCGAGCACCATACTCAACTTCTGGCGCGTTCCGCCAGATAGTGCGCGTGTGCGCTTGGCAAGCTCATGCCGCAAATCGAACCGCTCGACCAATTCACGTTCCAAAGTGGCGGGCTCCTTCCGCAATCCCTTGACAATGTCAATGATCTCGTTACCGGTGAGATCCTGCGGGAAGCGGGCGATCTGCGGTACATAGCCGATCGATTGCCGGTAGTCGCACGCTCCATCCAGAACGGATCCATTGATCGTGATCGTGCCGGAAGTTGGATTGACCAAACCGAGCAGGCACTTGATCAGAGTTGATTTGCCGGAACCGTTGGGTCCGATGATGCCTGTGACACTGCCGCGCTTGATGGAAAGTGAGACATCGTGCAAAGCGACGAATTTGCTGAAGCGCTTATGTAGATTGCTGATTTCTATCATGAGATCGGCTTCATCCTTGGCTTCGTGTCCGCCAATGCTTCCGGCGTGAGTGTCGGCATAATCCGCTCCGCGAGATTGAGCAAATCGACCAAAAGGCTGCGAATCAACACCATTGTTGCCGGTTCAGATTCCACTATCAATGAATACAGACTGACTGGCCGATACGGCATGTCGCCAAAACCGTCACGATCAAGATCATAACCGTGATAGGTGCTCCAATAATTGCCATCAAACTCACTGAAGCTCTGCCTGCTGTTGGTGGCAACTTGGAATGAGTTATCAATAAAATCATTGCCAGTAACTTTGCTCCCGACACAATTTGCCATGATCTTGATCGCCCATCCATTGGCATGAAATTGATTGGCTTCAATGACAATGCGATCCGAACCCTCAAGATAAATGCCGACGGAGTTTCTGGTGATGACATTTCCAAGAACACGACTATCTCTGATATCCTTGAGCAGCAACCCATACGAGGCGCCGCCCCAACTATCCTCAAATGTATTTTCCAGCATATCAACTTGACTTGTATACATTACGGCAACTCCGGCGCCGTTGCGGGCAAAACGGTTCTTCTCGTACCGACAGCTGTCGGAGAACATAAAATGCAGCCCGTAACGCAAATTGTCCGAACTGTCATTCCCGCTGATAGTGCTGTGCGTAACAAACTCCAGATAGATGCCGTCGCGCTGGCCATGTATCTGATTATCCTGAACGGCAATGTCCCTGCAGTACCACATGTGAACACCGTTGCCTGCGGAAGTTAATTCCGTCGCTGAACCGACTATTGAATTTCGAATGATTCGACATCGTTTCGAGTGCGCCAGGTATACCGCGAAGAAATTGTCGACAAAACGATTATCACGGATATCGCAATTTTCGGTCTCGCTAAGAAGAATCGCAGCGTGTTCTTTGACGAAACTGACCGGGACGCCGCGAAGTTCAAATCCACTGATAACGACATTTGCGGCGGTGACTTCGAATATTGGCCCGCGTCCGGCAGCATCCACAACCGGCCAGCCGTTGCCGATTAGTGCCAGCGGCTTGACAACGCGCAGATTCGACTCAATGTAAGTCCCCGACTCGACGTGCACAGTATCGCCCGGCATTGCCAGCAAGAGTGCTTCGGACAAGGTTTGAATCGCTCCTCCCGGCTGCACCGTGATCACAGCCGCAACAGTCGACTTCGACCCTATGATCAGGCAGACCAGCGTCAGCACTCCGGCAATGTGGCGGAAGAAGCCGCCCTGACGGTCGCTCTGCCCTGCGCGGTATGACGGTGGCCGACGAGTCAATTGCTGTTCTCCAGTTTCCAAGCCACTGTCACGATTTCCTTAATCTCGCTCCATGCTACAATTCTGCCGCCAACATCATCGACAAGTTTCGCCGCGGATTCTTCCGAACTCACCGCGACCAACCCAATCCCCATCGGGCTCTTCTGGCGCTCCGCGAGAACGATCCAGGCCTTGTTAGCGTCCAGAAATTGACCCGGTTGCCCAAAGTCGGTCACCCACCGAGAGTGCACATCCTGCGACTTGCTCGCAAGCGCCATGTCGGCAGCGGCCAAACACTCAATGGAATCGTACTTCAATACTTTCCCCTTTTGTGTAATCAGTTCCGAACCAAAACTCTGATCGGCAATCGTCATCTTGCAGTAATCACACTGGTCAGTACCGTAATGGATTTCTTCCGGTGCATAGCCCGCGCACCCAATCAGAGCGGCCGTCATCAAGATCATTAAGAACGCTGCCGTCATTTGCCTATTCGACATTTGGAACTACCTTTCTTGCTCTGCGCATTTCCATGAACCAGACCAGCGCACCGGTCAACACACTTCCAATCGCAGCCCACCCGCCGAATCCCGGCAACGACACCGCTTCGAAATTCAGCAGTTTCTTACTGCCGATCAGCGGTGGCTGATAGGTCATGCCCGGCACTTTGATGATCGCATTTTCCAAATCCAAATTGTGACCGTAATCATAACCCCACAGGTAGAAATCCACCAATCCTGCCAATGCGACCACCAGGAAAACGACCAGCCACGCTGTCAACATCCATTTTCGGCCGCTGATGGCCACGGCCAGTCCAAACAACATCACAGCCCGCATGATCCACGGCATGATGCGCAGCTCTGGAATTGATTCCGGTTTGATATGCTTCATGCCAATGTAATGATTCAGATTGTTGATTTTGGCAAGATCGCCCGGGTGCTGCCCCTGCACTTGATTGATCCAAATCTCCATCCCCAGACCTTCCGGATATTGCGGCGCAATCAACTCGATCTCCCACAACGGCAGGAAGTATGTCAATGTGAGCAACAGGGCTGCGACAGCGATTGATATTCGAGAGAACGGTTTCATCACCTGACTCCTTGCCTGCTCCCTATTGCCATTGACCGGCACGACCGGTTTCCGCATTTCCCGGAAACCGGTTTCACCATTGTTGAACACTGTAACTTCCGTTACTCCTAACTGGAGACTCTAATCCAGCCCTGCATCTCCTGATGCAGCGCCGAACAGAAGTCGGTGCAGTAAAACGGAATGACACCGGCCATCTTCGGTTCCCACAGCAGTGTGCGGGTCTGTCCCGGCATGACAAGTAGTTCCGATGTCGTCGCACCCATCACACTGAATCCGTGTGGAACATCCCAATCCTGTTCGAGATTGGTCACATGGAAATAGACTTTGTCGCCAACCTTGATCCCCTCAATGTTGTCCGGGACAAAGTGCGTGCGAATCGTACTCATGTACACATGCACCGTCTTACCGTCGCGTTCGATACGCGACTCGTTCTCGGCCTTGATCGCAAATGGATTCTTGTTCTCAGCGATTGGATACCACCGCACCGAGCGGTCTTTGATCATTGTCGCCGGAAGCGCCTGCGCGTAATGCGGTTCGCCGATGGTCGGGAAATCGAGCAACAGCTTCATTTTGTCGCCGGTGATATCGATCAATTGCGCTGCTTGCGTCAATTCGGGACCGGTCGGCAGGTAACGATCCTTGGTGATCTTATTCAGCGCGACAACATACTTGCCATATGGCTGCTTGGTATCGCCGCCCGGAATCATCAAGTGCCCGATCGAATAATAGGTCGGAATGCGATCGACTACTTCCCACGTTCCGATCTTCCACTTCACAATCTCGGAAGAGAGGAACATTGAGGTGTATCCGAAACCTTGCCCGTCAAATTCTGTGTGAAGCGGCCCTAAGCCCGGGTCCTTGACTTCTCCCGCGATGACTGACTCGTATTTGACAATCGGTATTCCATCAAATTCACCCTCGAATTCGTTCCCTTCAACAGCCTTCTTGAACTTGCTGAATGAGTGAACCGGGATGAGTGCTGCCAGCTTGCCGCCGGCAACAATGTACTCACCGGACGGGTCAACATCACACCCATGCGGCGACTTGGGGGTCGGCAGGTAATACATCAGTCCCGGGTGGTCCTTGGCAACCAGCACCTTGACCGAGTTTAGAACTTCACTTTGGCCGACATCGGCATCGTCCATGTAATTGTGGTAATGCGAAGCCGTCCAATCTTGACCCTTACCCTGTGCAATCAGCTCTTCCGCCAGCTTCCAATTGACCGCCGCAATGAAGTCCTTGTCGTTCTTCGATGCATTCACTTCGAGTTGGGTATTGGCCTGTTCGGAATTGTATGAACTAAAGAAAGACCAGCCATGCGAGGGACCTTTGCCGGAACGCGACAGATCGTAGTTGATTCCCGGCACGAGAATCTGGAATGCGATCTTCATCCGTCCGGTCACCGAGTCGACACTGATGAAAGTGATCGTGCCCTTGAAGTTCTCTTTGTATGAACTGATCGACACATCCTGCTGCGGTATCGGCACGCTAAACCGGGTTGAGGCCACCACATACTCATTATTCGGAGTCAAAAATGGCGAACCGTGATTGCCGCCCGAATTGGGAATCTCGATAGTCTCCACCGTTTCAAATGTCGTGAGATCCATGCGCGCGATGCGAGGCGTGTTGTTGCCGTTGATAAACAACCACCGACCGTCAGACTGCCCGTCAGTCACCGACAACTGCGGATGGTGAGCATCATCCCACGGCACAAAACCGTGCGAGGTCATAAGCAGCGGTTTCGTCTCCTCCGAATACCCGTAACCCTTCTCCGGATCCACACTGAACACAGGGATGACCCTGAACAACCGCCCCGATGGCAAACCGTATACCGAAACCTGTCCGGAGAATCCTCCCGACATGAAGGCGTAAAATTCATCATAACTGCCCGGCGCGACATAGACCTTTTCCGCCGCATCACCGAATCCGCCAACCTCTTTCTTGGGCGAACAGCCGCCGAAAATCGCCGCGATACCAATTATCGATAGGACGAATCCCATGGCGACAATAAGGGTCCTCTTCATCTTCCGCTCCTTCCAATTGGAATAACTCTCATTAAACTGTGTCATCGAGTATCTCATTTCGCATCCGCTGTGGGCGGAGGCGGCGGTGTTCCGAAGCCCGGCTGTTGCTCCATCGGCACTGCCGGATTACCGGCTTCAGAGCGCAGGAAATCCAGCAACTCCAAAGCATTGTCCCGCGTGATACCTTGGATGGTCATGAACTGCGCGTACTGCGCAACCAACTGCCTGCCGTCCGGATGCATTTTTCCCATCTGCTCGGGATTCAGGATTTGATTCATGACATACTCTGGCGACCGCCGCTTGGCGACGTCGCGGAGCGGGGGACCCGTCTTCTTCATGTCGAGATAGTGACACGTCGCGCACTTTTGCACAAATATCGCCTTGCCCCGTTCAGCCAAAGCGTTGTCCACGGCGGCTAATTTAATATCCTCCACGACAGGCCCGATTCCGTGCTGGATCTCCCAACTGGTGAGATTTCCTTGTTGCCATCTGGCTTGGCGTTCGGCATCCGTCTCCGGCGTCGATGAGCATCCGCTCATCCACAAACTGCCGATTAGCAGGCATGCCGCCAAGAGCACTTTTGAGAGAGTACGACCAAGGGTCATGATTACGGTCCTTTCATTTGGTCTAGTAATATCTTGAGCTTCATTTGCTGTGTCATCTGCCCAACTACAATGCCGATTTCGGAGTCGGTTATCTTCAATAGGAACAGTATTATTTGCGGGTGTCTTCATATTATCAACCCTAATTCCTGAAGCTGTTCTTACTGAAGTCCTGTGCGAGTGTAGCCAACGTCGTCTTCTCGAACATCCGTTTCAATTCTTCCCGGCGTTTGGACCACGATTGATGCAACGGGCAGGGTTTTGCCTCTCCGCAATCGGGAAGTCCCAAAGCGCACTCGGAGAAGAGCGACATTCCGTCCACGGCCGAAATGATCTGGATCAGGGAGATTTTGTTCGCTTCCCGGGCAAGTCCGATACCGCCGTTTGGTCCGCGAAAAGATTCCATGATCTCTGCTTCGGTAAGCACCTGCAATATTTTGGTGAGAAAGTGAAACGACAGGTCGAGTTCGTCTGCGAGTTCCCGAATCGGTATGAACTTGCGCCCTTCCCGGGTCTCTTTCACGGCCACCAGCAGGGCAGCTCGAATCGCGTATGTACAACCTTTAGAAAATAGCATCGCCTATTCCGGTATTAAGAGTCTCTTGTCTTAATATATCGGCAGAAGAATAACCGTCAAGCACAAAATTGAGAAATTTTTCGCAAGCGCCCGCTTCCAAATCCAGCCAGCCGACCGGCCGCCGTCACCTACCTGGTGAGCAGTGCGCTAAGTCCCTGTGCCGGATGACGGTAGTGAGTGCGTCGCTGTGCGCACTTTTCTCTTGCCTCGGCGCCCGCAATAGCTAATATTGGATTAGTATATCGATATTATTTTAAGATTTGGCGGGAAGAAGCTCCATGAGTGTTCCCAAACCGTCGTCAATCTCCGAATCTGCTTCGTTAGCAGCAGACGTAATTCTGTCAAAGTTCGATGAGTATCAGCGCCGTTTCACCGAGATCACCAGACGCGCACGCCAACGATTCGAGAATCGCGACTGGCCCGGCATCCGCGCCGATTCGGTCGAGAGAATGGATCTCTACGAGCTGGTTCTGACCGAGACCGCCGGTGAACTGCAACAACACATCGGCAGTCGGATACAGGATCGCGGGCTGTGGTTTGAAATCAAGTCTGCCTTTCTGCCCCTGCTGGCTGGGCGCCACGATGCCGATGTCGCCGCAACATTCTTCAATTCAGTCACCCGCAAAGTCCTGCTCACGGTCGGCATCGATCGCGAGATTGAGTACTTCCGTCTGGCGGCGAGCCCCACCACAGTTTCCGATGTCTCCGTGATTACCACTCGCTATCCGGCGGGAAGACCGACCGCAGATGTGGTTCGTGAAATATTGCGGGGGCTGAACTTTGACACCGAGTATGAGAATCTCGAACGCGATGTCGATTCGGTTTCGCGGGAGATCGATCTCCATCTGTGGCCGATTGTTGGTTATGACGGCTATGAAGGCATTGAGATGATCCGTTCGCCGTTTTTTCGCAACAAAGTTGCCTACCTCGTCGGCAGGGTGTGTATCTCAGAGCGCAGATGCCTGCCACTGGTGATGCCGTTGTATCACGGTGACCACGGCATCTATGTCGATACCGCGCTCCTAAGCGAACGCGACGTCAGCGTGGTGTTCAGTTTTGCCTTTTCGTATTTCCTTGTTGAAATCAATCGCCCCGACGAGCTTATCAGCTTCCTGCGTACACTTCTGCCCGACAAGCCGATTGCCGAGCTCTATGTCTCAATCGGCCATAACAAGCATGGTAAGACCGAATTCTATCGCGACCTCCACCGATTTGTACACAGATCACATGAGCAGTTCATGATTGCCCCCGGTCGTGAAGGGTCGGTGATGATTGTCTTCACCTTGCCGGAATACGGCTTCGTCTTCAAAGTCATCAAGGACTATCCCTGCTACCTGCGCTCCCTCGATCAGACATCGAAAACTGCCGACCGCCAGGAAGTGATGTGGCGATACGACTTGGTCCGTCATCGCGATCGCGTTGGCCGCATGGTCGATACACAGGAATTTGAAAACCTCCGCTTCCGGCGGTGGCGCTTTTCCGACCAATTGCTGGCCGAGTTTGCGATTGCCGCCCGGGGCTCTATTACGCTTGAATCCAATCATGTGGTGATTCATCATCTTTATGTGCAACGCCGCGTAACACCGCTTCTGATGTACCTAATGCAGGAAAAGGATCCGGAGTTGATTCGCCGCGTGGTCCTCGATTTTGGTTATTTTCTCAAGGACCTTGCCGCCACGGGAATCTTTCCCAGCGATCTGTTCAATATCTGGAACTATGGCGTCACCCGGCGCGGACGCGTGGTCCTGTTCGATTACGACGACGTCTGGCCGCTCGAGAAACCGAACTTCCGGGATAAACCCAAACCCCGCGATGAATTCGAAGAAATGGAATCGGAACAAGAGTGGATCGTCGCTATGCAGGACGACTTCTTTATGGACGAGATCGAGCGCTTTTCCGGAATGCCCGATCGCTTGCGCGGAGTGTTCCGATCCGTGCATGCCGACCTCTACACCTCCGAATTCTGGCGCGACATGCAGCGCCGGGTGCGCGCCGGCGAGGTCGTCGACATTACCCCTTACGACCTGAGCAGACGCTTCCCCCGATAGCAAACAATCGACGGGTTACGCCTTCCGACACAAACTGCGGCGTTGACAGTGAGCCGTCTTTCGGTGTACTCTATGGCATGGTACCGCAGGTTATCATTCATGATGCCGTCAATAAACGCTGGCTGGAGTTTGTTGACCCCATCGAAGTTATAGCAACGAACCGGGTCGAAGAAGTTGCTTTTGCGCTTCGCCACATCGAGGAGCGCGTCAATCGGGATATCTTGTGGGCCGCTGGTTTCCTAAGCTATGAAGCCGCGCCGGCATTTGATAGAAGCCTGATAACGCATGCTGACAGCTCGTTTCCAAAGCTGTGGTTCGGCTTCTATCAGCAGCCCCGCACTT
>CAUJJY010000344.1 GCA_963205155.1 Candidatus Zixiibacteriota bacterium
TAACGAATCATAGTATGGTGTAACCTCTGAACCGTCGCGAATACCGGAATCGACTCGTACTCCCGGACCGGAGGGCTGTCGATAACTGACAATCTTGCCGGTGCTGGGGATAAATCCATTGACGGCATCCTCGGCACAGATTCGACATTCGATGGCATGCCCCGACATTTTTATGCTGTCCTGGCTGAAAGAGAGCTTTTCGCCAGCTGCAATTCGGATCTGTTCGTCTACCAGATCAATGCCGAATACAAGCTCGGTCACAGGGTGTTCGACTTGAAGACGCGTGTTGACTTCCAAGAAGTAGAAATTCTTGTCCTTATCGACGAGAAACTCGACAGTCCCAATATTCGTGTAGTTGGCAGCCTTGACCGCCTTGAGCGCGATCTCCCCCATCCGAGATCGTAACTCCGCATCGACGAACGGCGAAGGAGCTTCTTCGATAAGCTTCTGGTGACGCCGCTGAATCGAGCATTCACGCTCACCTAGATAGACGGCATTGCCGTGTTGATCGCACGCGACTTGTATCTCAATATGACGCGGACGCAAGATGTATTTCTCGATGAAAACTCGATCATCGCCAAAAGCCGAGCGTGCTTCATTTCCAGCCGCAATTAGTGCCTTCTCAAGGTCATCGGGCGCGCTGACAATTCGCATCCCCTTGCCTCCACCGCCGGCCACTGCCTTGACAAGGACTGGGTAGCCACATTTGTCCGCGAGTTTATTGGCGAGTGAAATCTTGGAAGCATTTACCGGACCGCCCGGAACCGTTGGGACACCACTCTGTTCGGCAAGTTTGCGCGCTTCGAGCTTGTCTCCGAGGAGTCGAATCGCTTCAGGCGGCGGCCCGATGAATGTCAATCCGCTTTGTTCAACGAGTTTGGCAAACTGCCAATTCTCGGCCAAAAAACCATACCCCGGGTGGATCGCATCGACGCCTGACCTCTTGGCGACGTCGATCAGTTTTTCCATAACAAGATAGCTTTGTGAAGCCGGTGAGGGGCCAATGTGATAGGCTTCATCGGCAAAGCGAACATGCAGCGCCCCGCAGTCAGCGTCAGAAAACACGGCGACCGTCTTGATGTCCAGAAGCCGACAGGCGCGAAAAATGCGAATGGCAATCTCGCCGCGATTTGCGATTAGAATTTTCTTAAACATCATTTCATACTTCCGGTGCGCATAATACAGAATTGACCTAAAATGTCAATTAATTAGGCTATAATGCCATTGTCACAAGTCGTATAGGAGGTGAGTCATGAGCGTTTACTACTTTACAGTCACGATATTGGCGGTCGCTCTAATTGTACGGGCTGTTATTGCACTTGCTCGCAAGCAGTCCGCTCGCCAGGTTGTGGTGGCAGCGACGACCGCACTTCTGGTCTGCAGTGCCGCAATCGGTTACTTTGCTTTTTCCCACTTGTCACAACTGCGCGCCATGCGGGACTGGCCCACGGTTGCCGGAACCGTCATCGAATCGCGTATCGTGGGCGAGAAGGCGATTGTCCCTTACGTCGTGTACTCTTACGATGTGAATTCAGCACCATTCTTGGGAACCAGCGATTTGGGAACGCCCGCATTTGGAAACAAGTCGAAGCGACTTAACGAAGCGGAAACTCTGCTTGCTGAATATCCAGTCGGTAAACAGGTTGTCGTCCACTACGACGCAATTGATCCAAAGCAGTCCTACATCGTGTCGGCGGTGCCTTGGAACGCGTATGCACAAGCAGGAATTTGGATGTTTCTCGCCCTGACCGCTACAGTGGTTTTTCTTATGTTCGGATTCCGAAAGAAGATTTCGATCAACGCACTTGCGTGACACGGCCGCAGTTGGAGCATTTTATGCTTTCACCAGCGAATGCCGGTGATAATTGAATTGCGCGGCCGCAAATGCACTTAAACGACTCCCAGCCTTTGGTCTGACGATGGTACACGGCCTCTTCTCCGCCGGCGTCTTTTCTGTTGCTCGCACCGATCCCCTCTAAAACCGCCGATGCCGCAACTAGCTCGGTTGTCGGGATCTTGTTGACCTGATTACAGCGCGGACATTTTATTGATTCTTTGCCGAAATCGGGTGGAATCTTCATTTTCAGTCCACACGAACAAGTCATAAACAAGAATCCATTTACGGCGCGCAATAAATCGTTGATGTCGCGCTTTGTCGCGATTGGACTATCCCCAGTAGTAACATCGGCGGAGGCAGTTCGCGGAGAAGGAACGTCTTTCTCCTCAAGAGCAGACTTTGGCAGTAAATGAGCGTTATTGCCCTTTGTCTTTGCGAATGCCTGCTGATAGTTCAGATATCCTATACCACCGGCGATTGACCGGAGTATCGCAATTCGCTCGGTTATTGGCGGGTGAGTACTGGTGAGATTAGACATCCGCGCGCCGGCTGCTTTGACGGGGTTCGCGATGAAAAGTGGGGCTATCGCTTTGTTCATCCGCGGCATGTCCTCGGTTGAGGCGGCGATCTTCTCCAGTGCCGACGCCAGGCCTTCAGGATATCGCGTCAAGCGCACGGCGGTCGCATCAGCGAGATACTCCCGCCTTCTCGAGATTGCGAAGTACAAGAGCTGCGCCATGATCGGCGCCAGGATGGCAAAAACGAGTGCCACGATCAACATGATTGCCGCGCCCTGACCGCCGTTCTTTGACTTACTGGAACCGAATCGACGTGATCCGCCAAAGCGCATTCCCCGGAGGAAGATGTCGGAAACAATGACGATTGTTCCGAGCATTACCCCTGCAAAAGTAATGAAGAGAATATCCCGATTGAGAATGTGGCCGGTTTCGTGTGCGACGACTCCCTGTAACTCGTCGCGATTCATTTTTGTGAGCAGTCCCGAAGTAACCGCAATCGAAGCGTTTTCCGCCTTACGGCCGGTCGCAAATGCATTGGGAGCCGATGAATCAATGATATAGACTTTTGGTACTCGTGGCAGACTACCTGCGATCTTCATTTCCTCGACTACGTTGTAGAGCTGTGGATGAACTTCGCGTGTAATCTCTGTCGCCCCCGCAATTTTGAGCATTACCGAATCGCCGTTGAAATAGCTGACTGCCGACATGATTCCCCAAACAATCGCTGCCAATAGAATCCCGAACACTCCACCGTCGGGCGGAAGGTACGCGGCACCGATTAAATAGCCAAGTGTCAGGAGAATCGCGCCCATAACTACAAAGAGCATGAACGAGCGACGCTTGTTTTGACTGATCAGCTCCCACATATTAGAAATACTCGACTATCCCGCCATGGGCTTCGATCGTACTTATCGCCGGAGCCGCACGAGAGATCTACGAGAAGTCAACCTTTGGCGTCTGACGTTCAGCCTCGTTCTCGATTTCAAAGAACTCACTCGGTTGGAAATTGAACATGCCGGCGACGATGTTCGACGGAAACATCTGAATTTTGTTGTTATACAACATGACTTGATCGTTATACGCTTGGCGGCTAAACGCGATCTTGTTCTCGGTCGAAGTCAGTTCTTCCTGCAAAGCGAGGAAGTTCTGATTGGCTTTCAGATCCGGATAGTTTTCAACGACCAGCATGAATTTGCTGATGGCCCCGCTCAAGGCACTTTCGGCCTTTGCCTTTTCACCGACGGAATCAGCACCCATGGCCCGGCTGCGCGCATTGGTGATATTTTCCAGCGTCTCGCGTTCGTGTTTTACATATCCCTTTGCGGTTTCGACCAGATTGGGAATGAGGTCGTGCCGGCGCTTTAGCTGGACATCGATTTGCGCCCAGGCATTTTTGACCGCGTTGCGCAGTCCAACCAAACCGTTGTAAAGTCCGATTAGCCAAGCCGCAACTACTACAATCAGTACAAGTAAAACGAGAATGATTAACACGTAATCCTTCCTTTCAATTTGGCAAGTCTAGCCTGTTACTACCCTTGAGAAAAAATGGCTTGTAGCTCCCCAACAACCGTTGATCGGAGCGGTTCATCCATTGACTTGACGATCGTCTCCAACTCACCGCGATCAAACCAAAGCCCGTGTCCGAGTGGGCAAGAATCGATTTCCGTGACCTTTGTAGGTCCCGTTGTAGCAGTATTCATCTTTCTGCTACATACAGGGCACTTTCGTCTTGATTTTGAAGTTGCAAATTCAATGTTAAGGAGTCGCTCGGGCAATTTGTTTTCCATCAAAACTTCAAGCTCGCCTGAATCAAGCCAGATTCCCCCGCAGCCAAGACAAGAGTCGACCTCAATACCTCGCAACTCCAAGGCGACCATTGGTTCGCCACAGTTCAGACATCTCATATGAATATCAATATACGGTAGTTTTTTGCATTAGATACGAGTTTGTTCGTTCGCCGGACACCAAAATCGGATAGGCATAGTACACCTTCCTAACGCAAATTTAATATTGAACACATGTTTTGTGAATACGCACTTAATATTCATTGCCACGAAGGCGTAGTATGAAATTATTTGAACCTCTAACACTCAATTCAAGGAGCAGTATGCTGCGAATGGCATATCCGCTAATTGCCGTATTCGTGCTGGCAATTAGCCAGGTCTCGTGGGGAGACACAACCGAAGACAGTCTAAAAGCCGCACAGTCCGAGCTGCGCGATCAAGTCGACGGAATCAATGAAAACATGGCAGTAATATCCACCGATGTCGCTTTGCTGAAACGTCTCAAAGTGAGCGGTTACTTGCAGGCACGCTATGAATACAACGACACTTCGAAGTCCGGGGTAGCGGGTGGATACGATGCGACAAAGAACCTTAATGCCAACAACTATTACATCCGCCGCGGACGCATCAAGTTTACATTTGAGCCCAATACTTCGAGCAAGTATGTGATCTATTTCGATGCTTCAAAGAACTCGATTTCGATGAAAGAAGCGTACCTCGAACTCAATAAGAATCATCGCGAGCATAATTTCAAACTTACTGCCGGGCAGTTCAACTATCCGTTCGGCTATGAGATCGAGTATTCATCTTCCAAGCGCGATTTTCCGGAACGCTCTTTGGCGGAAAACCGGCTTTTCCGGGGCGAGCGTGATCGCGGTATGAATCTGACCTGGACGGCTCCAAAATACATCCAGGCAAACCTCGGTTTTGTTCAGGGTTACGGCATAGAAAACAGCACGTTCACTTGGTTTGATCCAACCAAGCAGAAGGACTTCATTGGCCGCGTTAAATCTTCATTTGGTATGTTCGATGTCGGCGTTTCCGGATATTGGGGTGAGACGTACACGCCGGGTAGTGCACCGGTGGCTGCGGTCCCAGCATCTACAAAGTGGCTGGACACCAACAACAACGGTGCAATCGATGTTGGTGAGGTCACAACCACCCCTGCAGTTGCGGCAAAGGCCGCAGGAGCTGCTATCAATACGGACAAGATTCGCTACGGAATCGACGCTCAAGCATACTTTGACATTCTTTCGGTCGGCGGCACTGCCGTTCGCGGCGAGTTCTTCTACGGAGAAGAGTACCAACGAACTGCTGGCGAGGTCGTTGGAGTAAGCAAAGGCTGGTATCTTTGGTTGTCGCAAACTCTGGGCACAAAATTCGGTGCAGCTATGCGCTACGATTTTTTTGATCCCAATGTTCATAACGACTACACCGAATCCGATCCGACGAAGTTGGCAGTGCTGAAAAATGACGCGACAGGCACGATGTCGCTGGCGATGCACTACTTCTGGGATGCCAATGTTCGCATTACGGCGGCATACGATATGTTCCGCACGTTGGAGGACGGTTCGATGTTCTCAAAATATGACGGCGACGTCGATGACAACCGCTTCACACTCCAGTTCCAGTTTGCAATCGATTAATAGAGGAGATATCAATGACATTAAGAAAATTAGTCAGCAATCTTGTTTTAGCCCTTTTCGTTTTCGTCCTCATTGCGGCATCACCGTTGTCGCACCTTGAAGCCGGCGAACGCATAACTGTCAAGGGCTCGGACACGATGGTTCTTCTGGGTCAACGCTGGGCCGAATCGTATATGGCAAAGAATCCCGAATCCGTGATCCAAGTTACGGGTGGTGGTTCTGGCGTTGGGATTGCTGCTTTGATCAACGGAACGACCGAGATTTGCCAGGCTTCGCGGCCGATTAAGCCAAAAGAAGTTCAAAATTTGAAGGCGCGTTTCAATGCAACCGGCGTTGAAATCCCCGTCGCCCGCGACGGCTTGACAGTGTATTTGCACGAGGCAAACTCTGTCACCGAATTGACGATGAACCAACTTGCAGGAATCTATTCCGGAGAAATCCTCAACTGGAAGGAAGTCGGCGGCGAAGATGCAAAAATTATCGTCTACGGCCGAGAAAACAGTTCCGGACCGTATGTGTACTTCAAGGATGTCGTCCTCAAGGGCGAAGACTTTGCGGCACAGGTGCAGACCCTTCCCGGCACGGCAGCGATTGTGAACGCAGTGGCCAAAGACAAGAACGGCATAGGTTACGGCGGTGCGGCTTATGCCAAGGGTGTCAAGTTCTGCAGTATCAAAGCCGACGCCCAATCCCCTGCCTTCGCCCCGGATCTGGAACACGTCAAATCAGGCGTCTACCCGCTTTCGCGCTACCTCTTCTGGTATGTCCGCACGAAACCGAGCGGAGAAATCAAGAAGTTCCTTGATTATGTTCTTTCGGACGAAGGTCAGAAAGTAGTCACTGACGTCGGCTACTTCCCAGTTAAGTAATCTCGAGCATTGCCTCATCTTGCAGGAGCAGAACACTCTGCTCCTGCAAATATAATTCATCCAATCCTGCCCTGATCTGTTATAATTAGTGATGATCAACCGTTTGAGCGCCGCGAGAATCCTGCTAATTGGAACATTCATCCTCCTGGTACTTGTGTTGG
Organism: Candidatus Zixiibacteriota bacterium; assembly: GCA_963205155.1. Classification (GTDB taxonomy): domain Bacteria; phylum Zixibacteria; class MSB-5A5; order CAIYYT01; family CAIYYT01; genus JADJGC01. The sequence continues at coordinate 6,816 of CAUJJY010000344.1, forward strand.
TGTCGTGTTCCGAAGATTCATGCACATTGAATTGCAACGGTGACTTGCGGTTTCCGATGCGTGTCGGCTACTCATGGCAGTACAGCGGCGAAGAACGAATCAGTAATTTCAGGCCCGACAGCGACTCAATTACGGAGGTTCCATTAGACACGGTCAGAAAATGGGATCTCACGATCACGATATCAGGTTCCGACACTCTCGACGATGGGACTGTCGTCTATGCTTTTCACGAGGTGCAAAGTTCCGGCGATTCGCTGATTGCCGAGAGTTACCAGTATTACGGTAACAAAGCGGATGGGCTGTATCACTACAGCAATCTTTCGGTCGGATACTCACTACTTCTCTTCAAGTCGACTCTCGGCGCAATTAGCGAGACGTCGCAAGCAGATTTCGTGCGCAAGAGTCTGGAATATCCCTTGCGCGAAGGACTGCAGTGGGAATACACGAACGGATTCGATTACGGTCCTGCGGGGGCGATCTACAAGCGCGTAATCGGTATTGGTGAACAGACGGTCCCGGCCGGCAAATTCGAGTGTTACGCTATAGACTGGATTTGGGAAAACCTGCCGAAAACCCAGCAGACGGAATATCTCGCCGATGATGGACTCATCCGGACTCGGATGGTTATCAGGGATGTCATATATACTTCATATTCACATTTTGAAGGTATTGGCATTGTGGATGTCACGACCGAGCTACAACTCACCCGCAGTCCGTTTTGAGATAGGCCAATTCAACTGATTCTTGTACGCGACCAGTGGTCAAAAAATGGGGTTGCCAAAACTCGTGCCGTTTTGTAACCTATTCCATATGAAGAGAATGAACCAACCTCCGACCAAGATAGTTATGTCCGGTTGTTCAAAGGGAACAATTTCTCTCCTATTGCTGGTGTTTTCTATCTGCCCAAGTGCCTTCGCCCAGTTTAGTGAATTTCCGCTGAAGATGTTCGGCTACTTCCAAACGAACTATACGCAATATGATCAGCGAGAAGAGCCATATAGTGATGTCAAGAGCTTCTCAATGCAGCAGCTTAACTTGTTCTTCCAAAAGGATCTCGATGGCAACTTGACGACGTTCGTGAACTTCGAGTTTCTGAACAACTATTCTTCGGGCCACCAGTGGGGTTCGTTCAGCGTTGAAGAAGCCTGGATTCGTTATCACTACAGCACGGGATTAAATCTTCGATTAGGACTGCAAACACCGACATTCAACTACCTCAATGAGATCAAGAATCGTACTCCGCTGATGCCATATGTAGTAAGACCGTTGGTGTATGAATCGTCGTTTAATGAGATTCTGCGGCTCGAGGAGTATCTTCCGGCAAGGGCTTATATTCAAGTGTTCGGGTACTTGCCCAAAGGCGCCGTCAAACTCGACTACGCAGTCTACGTCGGCAACAGCCCCAATATAAATTCCGACCCGGAGAATGGCCAAACAGGTGTAGATACGACAGACACCTTTCTTGTGGGTGGCCGGGTTGGGCTTCGCGCCAAGGAATTCAATTTGGGATTCTCGGCATCCTATGACAAGTATGACTTTCCACAACAGATCGTGAGTATTCTCGACGAAAAGGACATTACGACCAGACTTCCACGAATTCGCCTTGGCGGAGACTTACGCTACACATTTTGGAAACTCGGAGTGGAAAGCGAATTCATTCGCGTGAATTATGAAGATGACTTAGGTGGCTTTGATGTCGATCTACGTTTCTACTATGCCACATTGTTTTGCGATGTTACAGACCAGATCCGCGTCTACGGCAGTTATTGGTTGGCGAAGGAGCGACAGTTCCGACGGGCAGAAGTTGCCGGGCTCTTCGGAGGCGTTGACACCGTTACAGTTGACATGGACTATCAACTCGAAGCGCCGACTTTTGGCGCGGCATACACTCTTACTGACAAGATTGTGATCAAAGTTCAGGTCGCACCAGTCAATCAGAAGTTCCGTTATGAGAGTTCTGAATTGACCCACAAATTCAATTATTTCGCTGCCGCGGTATCGGTATTTCTGTAGGATTTGCAATGAGAACGCTGTTCAAACATACACTTGCGCTGCTGGTGCTGGCGATCGCCGGAGGGCTCTTTACCCCCTCTCTTCTTGCAGCCGATAGCGTCGCTGTGATTGCTCACCGTTCAGTGCCGGAACAGGAGTTGAACAAGACCAAGCTGTTGGACATTTACACCGGCGATGTGAAGAGATGGAGCGACGGCAAACCCGTCGTTGTTATTGACCTGAAACCGGCAGGCGAAGTTAAAGAGACGTTTTACAAGTATCTTGGAAAGAGCCCATCGCGAATGAAGTCTGTTTGGCTGAAACGTATGCTTTCCGGTGAAGGGGATCCGCCACTCACGGTCGAGTCGGAAACAGAGATGGTAAAAAGAGTCGCCGCGACACCCGGAGCGATTGGCTTCGTGTCGAGCGAAGCGGTGAATGATACCGTCAAGACGCTGGCTATCATCGAGCACGAAAGCGGCGGCAAGAAGTAGCGGCGGCCAACCGCTTCGTTGTCAAATTGTCCCAGAGCGGGATGTTTTCATTAGATGAAACTGAAAGACTTAAGAATCGGCGTCAAGCAGACGATCGGTTTTGTCTGTATCCTGATACTAATGGCTGGGGCTAATTTCTCTTCCTTCTATCAGTTGTTTAATCTCAAAAAGTCGATTGACGACGTTACCAACAGCTGGTTGCCGCGCGCGATCGCTATTTCTGAAATCAACATCAATACTACCGATCTGCGTCAGAACCAACTTCAGTTGATATTTGCCGACAGTGAAGCGGAACGTACAGCTCAAGCGGATCGCATCGTTGAATTGTTGGACAGTATCAGCACCAACCTTGACACCTATGAACAGCTGCGCGAGCAGGCACTGGTGCAAAACCTCTATTCAGAGGAGGAACGGACACTCTATGCGGCCTTTGACCAGAAGTGGGATAGGTATCAGGAGTTGAGTTTCACATTCTTTCAATACACGCGCGAAGACCGGATCATCGAAGCTGTTGCTCTGCTGAATGGTGAGGCTCGACTGCTTTTTGATGAGTTCCGCCACGATCTGCAGGAACTCGTCCGGGTCAATACTACCGATTCACAGCGGGCTGCTGTTCAAGCGGAAGATGCCTTCCGAACAGCACGTCGAGTCGCACAAAACATTTTTATCCTGACTCTAATTGTCTCGGCGTTGGCTGTTTTTGTTACTATCCGCCTAATTACCATTCCCGTGAAGCAACTCTCGAACGCGGTCGCCAAAGTTGCACAAGGAGACCTCACTGTTCAATTAGAGCATCAGTCCGAAGACGAATTGGGGAGGCTGACTTCGTCCTTTAATCGCATGACCATCGCTCTAAGAGAAGCGCGCGCCAAGACCGAGGAGCAGGAACTGGCACTGCGAACGAGAAATGCTGAATTGCAGCAGACGTTGGCACAACTCCAGGAAGCCCAACAGCAATTGATCATGAAGGAAAAAATGGCGTCGCTTGGTAATCTTGTCGCTGGTGTCGCACACGGAATCAACAATCCCATCGGAGCGGTTAACTCTTCGGCAGACAACGCCAGGCGGGCGGTAGTGAAGCTTCGTGAGCTAATCAATGGAAACGATGAACTTCGCCGCCTCGTAAGTGAAACGGACTTGGAGAAACTGCTTAATGTCCTCGATGAAAACACCATTATCACAGCAACTGCGAGCAGGCGCATCGCCCATATCGTTAAGAGCCTTAAATCCTTCGCGCGTCTGGACGAAGCCGACTTCCAGCGAGCCAGTATTGAAGAAGGGCTGGAGACGACATTGACCCTCGTACAGCACGAGTTCAAGAATCGTATCGAGGTTGTGCGCGAATATGCCGGTGTGCCGCCCATCCTCTGTTTTCCTAACGAGCTTAATCAAGTCTTCATGAATTTATTGGTCAACGCGTCGCAGGCCATACACGGCAAAGGACAGGTAGTGGTCAAGACAGCTCATGACCAGAAATGGGCATATATTGTTGTAAGCGACACGGGAATTGGGATACCCCCTGCCAGTCTCCCTCGTGTTTTTGATCCGGGCTTTACGACTAAAGGTGTGGGCGTCGGCACCGGGTTGGGGCTGTCGATTTCTTACAACATAATCAAAAAGCATGATGGCACGATCTCGGTGACCAGCACAGTTGGTGAGGGGACCGAATTCACAATTAAACTTCCCTTCCGGACATAGACTTGCTACCGTTTCGCTGCCGAATAGCGCTCCGCTCGACACAAAAAATCTGATTATGTTTTCCTATACCAATCGTATAATGGATATGTTTTGATAATCAATCTGGTCAAACGGATTTATGCAAATCGGGAGTTGAGAAGTGAACAAGTTGCTTATTGTCGTTCTAATCATTTCGATCATCGGAAATGTGATTGGGTTGTTTTTCGCCTATAAATATCGAAAACTCGGCTACACTGTCTCCGGACTACAGGACGCGGTAATCGGCGCCGGCCGTGTTGTTGACGACCTGACAGATAGAGTCGAAAGTGGATACAAACATCGCCTGCTATTCCTTCACCATTCAGTTGGCGAAGGGATCCTCGATCAAGGCGGCCTGCGAGATAGCCTCCTTAGTATGGGCATATTCGTCAAAGGCGCGACTTACGGCGACGAAATCGGCCAGCGCACTGACATCTGCGATTGGTACCCCAAGTTCACAACCGACATCAAGAAATTGTTTGATTTCAAGAATCACCCGAATCGCTATTATCGAGATGGCCGCACTAATGATGTCATCATGTTCAAATCTTGTTACCCCTGCAGCTATATTGGCTCCGAGGGTGCGACTCCGGGCAGCCCGACCGATCGGGAGCACACGATGCAGAATTACAAGGCTGCTTTTGAAGAGTTGGCGAAAGAGTTTCGCAAATACCCGGAGAAGCTTTTCATTTACATGACATACCCGCCCCTCGTTCAGCCGGAGACTAATCCTGAAGCTGCGAAGCGAGCGCGCGAATTCAATGAGTGGTTGCTAAACGACTACCTGCCACAGTATCAGAAAGAAACGGGGTTGCGTAACTTCGCAATCTTCGACTTGTTTGATATACTCGCCAATCGCGACAATGTGTTGCGTGACGAATTTCGCCGCCCGGATGAACGCGACTCACATCCCAACGAACAAGCATATAAACACGCTGCACAACGTTTCTTGGAATTCTTCAAGCCGCTTTGGAATGAACGGGACAGTGGTGCTTCATCAGCAGCCAAGACGGTAAGAGCCGCGTCTAATTCTTAACTGGAGCTGGATTCGCACCGGTAGAACTCAAATCGCGCCACACGCGAAATTCTGTGACTTTTCGAAATGCGTGAGCATCGAAGTTCTCTATGAATTGGTCGACCAGCATTTGCGTGGAGAGTATCCCCACAAAGGCCATGTTATCCTTGAATGACATCTGCGATTGCGACTGCTTTAGGCACTTCTCGTAGAGCTTCCCAACCATGATCGGGTTGAAAATCCCGGCGCGCGTGATCCGCGCTTCTGAAAGCAATTCACGGGCATAATCCGGAGATTGCTTTTGCGTGAAACAGCTTGAATCGGGCGCCATATATGGCTGCTTTGGTCGCTTCAGGATTGCCTCCGGTAAGGCTCCGCGCATCGCTCGCTTCAGCACCCACTTCTCCTTCAAACCAAAGAGCTTGTGTTGCGGGGGAATCTGAGCGGCAAGTTCAATGACGCGATGATCGAGAAATGGGTAGCGTCCCTCAACGGCATTAGCCGCTGCCATTCTGTCCCCCTGCGAGGAAAGCAGGTATCCGGACAGCAATGACTTCGCCTCCAAGAATTGCGCACGCGATACGTGATGCCAGTTGGCAAATTGCGCCGGCAGTGTGTGGGCAAATGCATTCAGCGATTCTTCAGGGTTTGTGTGCGACTTTACGTTCGCATTGTAGAAGTCCTTGACCCGTGAGGACGTCTTAATACGGAGCATATGAGAGTAGTAGTATCGATCCGTATCTGTCAATCCTTCTCGATAGAATTCCTGCAAGAACAGATTTGAGCGGACCTCGCTTAGTGGCAGTGTTGGATAAAGCCGCTTGAGCAGCAGTGCACGGAATTTCGAATCCGGATTGCGCGACCAGAAATGTCGAATCTTGGTCTCTTTGAAAATGTCGTAACCGCCAAAGATCTCATCTGATCCCTCTCCCGTAAGTACAACCTTGAAGCCTGTTTCGTTTACGAGCTTTGAGAGCAGAAACATCGGCGCGGGCGCGGTCCGAAGAATCGGGCGCTCGGTGTGCCAGATCACTTCCGGGAAGCAGTTCGCAATATCGTCATAATTGCATTGTACGGAGTGGTGATGCGTACCAAGCTGATCTGCCATCTGCTTCTGATAATTGGACTCGTCGAACGCACTGTCACCGAAGGCAATTGAGAAAGACTCGAGACGATTTGAAGTAAACGACCGGACCAATGAGGCGATTGCCGACGAATCAAGACCGCCCGAAAGGTAGGCGCCCACCGGCACATCGGCACGAAGGCGCAGTCGGATCGAATCGACAAGCAGCGCGTGAAGCTCCTCTGCCCAGGAATCGACACTGCGGCTCTGGTCGTATTGGTTGGGATAGTCCATTGCCCAATAGCGCGCGGTAGTGATCTTCCCTGAGTTGATTTCGATGTATGATCCGGCTTCCAACTCAAGGATGTTGGCAAATACTGTCTGTGGCGGTGCACAAGTCCACCATGTGAACACCTGGTCTAATCCGGTATAGTCGAGCCTACGTTCAATCGCGGGATCGGCAAAAAGTGATTTGATCTCCGAAGCGAAGTAGAACCGGCCATCGTGCACTGTGTAGAACAGCGGCCGTTTTCCCATTCGATCGCGGGCGATAAATAATGAGCGCTTGTTAAGATCATAAACTGCGAAAGAAAATTGTCCATTGAAGTACTGCACACAGTCCTTTCCCCACTGCTCATAGGCATGCACAATGACCTCTGTGTCGGAATGTGTGCGGAATTTATGCCCGAAGGCCTCAAGAATAGGCCGTAGTTCAATGTAATTGAAAATTTCGCCGTTGAAGGCTATCCACACCGATTCATCTTCGTTGCAAAGGGGCTGTTGCCCCGTAGAAAGGTCGATAATGGAAAGCCGAGCATGGCCAAGGACGCATTTGTCATCCATGAAGGCGCCAAACTCATCCGGACCGCGATGACGGATGAGTGAAACCATTTTCGTCACTAAGTCACGATCGGGCGGCCTGGTGCCTTCCAACTGAAAATATCCGGCGATTCCACACATACTGCTTAGTTGATCCTGATCCTTCCCTATTGGCGTTCGAGCTCAAGGAGTCTGTTGTTTAAGTAACTGCCGGTTGATCTTGCCCGACTGATACTTCGGCAGGCTATCGACGACGACAAAGTATTTTGGGACTTTGTAATCGGCCAACATCCTTTGACAATGGCGGAGTAACTCACGTTCTTCTAGCTCCAGGCCGGGTTTCATAACAACGAACGCCTTTATAGCCTCGCCCAGCAATGGATCCGCCACGCCGATAACGCAAGCTTCGAGTACTTTGTCGTGCGACACGATGCTCTCTTCGACTTCTTTCACACTGACTCGGTTCCCACCCGCTTTTATTATGTCTTTTTTTCGCCCTACGATGTAGATGAAGCCGTCTTCGTCCTTGTAGCCAAGATCGCCGGTAAACAGCAGACCGTCCTGCAACACTTCCTCTTGTTCTTCAGGCTGGCGCCAGTAGCCCATCATAACATTATCACCAGTCACAACCAACTCTCCGGTCTTCCCAGAAGGCATCTCAAGCTTGTTTTCGTCCATGATTGTAACCGCGACGCCGTTCAACGGTATCCCGATTGATCCAAGTTTGGCTGTCAGCTGTTGGGGAGGTAGATAGGTAACACGGGGCGCGGCCTCCGTCTGACCATACATGATATAGATTTCCTTGTCGGGGAAAGCGGTGGCGAGTGATCGGATGACATCTGGGGCCATCGCCCCGCCGGCTTGAGTAAAATAGCGCAGATGCGGGAATTTCCGTGAGGCGAAGGTCGACTTACCGAGAAGAATCATAAAGTTCGAAGGCACTCCGGACAGACCGGTGCATTTTTGTTCTTCCATTGTATTTAGCACCGTTTCGGGATACATGAAACGATTGTCGATAACCAGACACGCGCCACAAGCAACATTGGTCAGGAGCAGCGAATTCCCATAAATGTAGTAAAAAGGTAAGATTACCAGCGTGCGATCGATTTCTGTGAGTTTAAGATATTCAACTGTGGCTTGAGTATTACTGACCAGATTGAGGTGAGAGAGCATGACTCCCTTCGGCGTACCGGTACTGCCCGAAGTGTAAAAGATTGCCGCGAGCTCATGGGATTTGCCATTGCGAGTCATCGCGATTATTTCCGAGGGGCCCGCTTCCCGAGGTTCAAGCTCCGGCAGAATTGAATCAAGTCTCATCGTGTCTCCAAACTTGATCTTCACAAGCGCGGTAGAACCGACAGGAAGAATCGAGTCGCACAGCAAGTAGTCGACGCCGCATCCACCGTCAAAAACAGACTTCAACTGTCGACGATAGCGCGATTGCGCGATCAGAACCCTGACTTCGCAATTATCGAGAATGTACCTTAGCGTCTCCCCGTTTGCCGACGTGTCAAGTGGCACGACCACAAATCCCGCTCTTAGAATTCCGAAGTATGCGACGACGTAGTCGACGCAATTTTCCATTAGCAGAGCAATCCGGGAGCCAGAAGCAATGGGAAGGCGGCGCAGTTGCTCTGCAAACTGGTTTGCCGCTTCCCCCAATTGACGGTGATTAATGCTGCGCTCGGGATCAATGACTGCCGGTCGGTCGCCGAATAATTGGCTGCTTTGGCGCAGAAGTTGGTCGAGTTTCATGAATTCATCGGCCTCGCTCACATTGTCCTTCGCCAGACTTACGCCGGACACCGGCGATTAGCTGCCAGATTTTGACTTGATAAAGCCGATGAGGTTCTCAACGCTGTCCAAGTTTGTTGGCAGCATTTCGCTGTCCGCGACCGTGATGCTAAATTGTTGCTCGAGAAATGCCGTCAATTCAAGAATTCCCATTGAATCGATAATGCCACGGCGCATAAATGAATCCGAATCAGTAAACTTGATACTCTCGTCACCAAGCAAATATGAGTCGACGATGAACTTTCTTATCTCGTTACGAGCCTTTTCGGTATTGAATTCCATACTATTCCTTACTAAGCGATGTTATCCGTTTATCCAAAACGGTTGACCAATTGACTTCCAATTTATGCACCCAAATTGATTTCCAGAGGCTGCATCCGCAACGGTTCGGTTGCGCGAATTTTGCGGGCGATATGTGCATATCCGTGTTCAACCTCTTGCACGGACAAGCCCAGAACAGCCGCAGTCTCGGCGGCCGGTACGTTTGTTTCCATCGCGTGCCACAGCATATCCATGCGGAAGAAGTCGAGTCCAAAGAAAAACTCTTCCTGCGTCGATCCAGCACTATAAGTATCCGTCGTTGGAATGCGGCTAATAATGTCCTTCGGGACTCCCAAGTATTCCGCCAATTGATAAACTTGAATCTTGTACAAGTGGGCGATTGGCTTAAAGTCAGCACCGCCATCGCCGTACTTTACGAAGAAGCCCTGCATATGTTCGTCCTTGTTGCCGGTACCGGCCACTGCCCAGTTGCGCTTCTCGGCATGATAGTAAAGCGTTGTCATACGCAGACGCTGTTTCAAATTGGAAGCTGCAACTACTTGGGCGTAAACTCCAGGTGTCATTCGCTTGGTCTTGGGTTCTCCGCCCGGTTTTTGGATCATCAGGTGGAAGAAATTAAAGGTGTCCTTAGTGAGGATGTTCTCGGGAATAGTGATTTTGCACTTGTACGTTTTATCATATTCCGGAAACAGCTGCTTGATCGCCTCATCGCGCTTTTCATAACATCCAAGCCCGGCGAGACCGCCGGTGATATCTTCTTTTATCGCCTCGAATCCAAACTGAGCAGCCAATTCCCGCGCCAATCTCTCGCTCTCGCCGGAAGATTCCTGTTCGGGCATCATGATACCGAGAACGCGTTCCGGTCCCAGTGCCCGGGCACACAGCGCCGACACTACCGTCGAATCAATACCACCGGAGATGCCTACCACTGCGCCGCTTTTTTTCAAGTCATCACGGATCTGACGGCGGATTGTCTCGCACAGCTGGTCTGTCACACGCGCCGCATCCAGCTTAAGTATGTCTTTATTAAACTTCAATTCTTATCCTTTGCAAGAGCTTGTCACTATTACCGTAAACTGATTCTCAACATATTATCGGTCAACAATCGGAAGAACTCCAACTTACCCAATTCCAAGAATAGCACTCAATACGGGCAGTTGGAATTAGTGGCCAACTGTAATCTTCAACTTTTCAAGCCCGTCAATACGGGGCATCGTTCCAACGACAGCAAAGCCCAGCGCCTCTTCAGCATCCTCAATCTTCTTGATCGAATTATCAAAAAACTCCGCCACGATCACCGCGCCGGCTCCAAGGCTGATTCCCACAAGAAGTCCCAGCAAAACAATCATCCTTTTGTTTGGCCAAATCGGTGACAGTGGCAGTCGGGCTGGTTCAACAACGCGGAACTTCGATTCCATCAATAAGGCTTGCGAAATCTGGGTACCTTCCTGGGCCAATTTAAACTGGTCGCGCAGGGTCCGGGAAGCATCGATCTCGCGGGTCAGTTGCTCGATCCGCGCGCGATAGCCCGGCATCAAACTTCCCCGGCGCTCGAGATCCGCAAGTGCGAGCTTCAGATTATTGCTGTATGTGTACAGGGTTTCTAAACGTAGTCTCAAACTGAAGAGCGTTATCAAGTCGTTTTTTGTCGCCTCGTCCTGTTGAACAAATGTCGACCGGACCGATTGAGCAACATATTCATCAATATCGCTGACCAGTCCGTACAGGCGCACTTTGAAACTAACGACGGTTGGCGTACTCCAGCTGTTCTTCCTTAAAAGTTCCGCCATAGTTCCCAGCAGACTCGTGATTTCCGACTGCTTTTCATTCAATTCTGGCGTTTCCTCGAAGACGGGGAGCCCTCCCTGCATGCCGGCAAGCCGCAACTGCGAGTCTCGAACCAACTTTTCCTTCTCGGCAATCTCAAGACCAATGGCCTGAACTTCCATGTTGATTTGTTGGCGGTTTGCCTGCGAGGCAACGACATCGTCAAGCTGCACTCGCAGCAACTCTGTCTCCAGCGCCGTTCGCTCGGTAATCTTGTCCTGCACATCCTTCTCATAGGTCTGCAATTGGTCGGCGGAGAAGTCGGACGAAGCCGAGATGGTTCGTGATTCTTGTTTAGTTTTTTCCTGTATGAAAATGTCGCCGAGGTTCTGAACTATCAACTTCGCCTGCTCGGCACTCGATGATTGCGCCAAGATCCGCACCTGGTTCGTACCGGCAAATTCAACGCGAATGCGGTTTCTCAGACTCTCAAGCAGCATGTCAAATTTGAGGTCTTCGAGCGACACATTCGGTTGATTAACCTGCAATTTCCGAGCGGTAAATTCTACTCCTGGATCTTTGTCAAGCCCGATGTTCTGAACCAATTGGGCAATATATGGAGCTGAAACAATCTCGTTCTGCAGGCTCTGCAATTCGCTGCCGCGGGTTTCCGGATTGGCGCCCATTCCGCTGGCACCGCCGCCGATCAACCGCTGCAGATCTTGGGAGAGCCGTACCGGCTTCTCCATGAAGATCGTTACGGATGCTTCATAGATCGGGCTAAGGTAGAATGTGCTCGCCGCGGTAATCGCCGTAACCAACACGATCGGAATGATCAACAACCATTTGCGTTTCCAAGCGATCGAAAAAATATCGCGAACGTAAAACGTCTTACTGTGCTTGGAATGTTCCAATCCTGTTGCCTCCTTGCCGGCTGAGTGCTATCGGGCCGTCGAAAGTC
>CAUJJY010000345.1 GCA_963205155.1 Candidatus Zixiibacteriota bacterium
GCCTTCGAGTCACTTTCTTGAATTGCATCGCCAACCGGAGTTTGATATTATTCGTTCTTATCGTGTTGAAAGTCATTGACGGCAGTAGGGGAAAGCCGGGTAAGTAGTCGGGAGATTGAGAAAGGACTTATATGGATAACAAGCCACTGGTCGCGATTTTGATGGGGAGCGATTCGGATCTACCGGTCATGAAAGGCGCAGCCGAAGCGCTGGACAAATTCAATGTTGATTACGAAATGCGCGTTCTTTCTGCTCATCGGACACCGGTTGAAGCTGCCCAATATGCACAAGATGCCCGCAAGCGTGGTATTCGCGTTATTATTGCTGGCGCCGGAGCTGCCGCACATTTGGCTGGGGCCATGGCCGCGCAAAGTGTACTGCCGGTGATCGGCGTACCGATCTCAACACCGCCACTCAACGGAATGGATTCGCTTTTGGCGACTGTTCAAATGCCCAAAGGTATTCCGGTAGCGACTGTGGCAATCAGCAATGCCTTCAACGCCGGTCTTCTCGCCGTTCAAATCATCGGCGCGGGAGTCCCTGATTTGAGCGAGAAGCTGCTGGACAAGATGACTGCCTACAAGCAGGAGCTGCGCGAAGTTGCCCTTGCCAAGAAGATTTAGGTTACCCCTGTAGTCGCAACTGTCACTACCATGGACACTCTGGTTGTGAGAATACCTTCCGAGCGGCTTGACTTCTTGTCGTTGTCAATTCGTTTTAACCCGGTAAATTCTCCACTGGTGCCGGCAGACCAACTTCTTGCCGATGTGGAACTCAAGCCAATAGTCGAGGTTTAGAAATCAGATGGACAAATATGTTATTGAAGGAGGCAGGCCGCTTAACGGACGAATCCAAACGATGCGCTCGAAAAACGCGACCTTGCCGATACTTGCCGCAGCCCTTCTGCCAAAATCCGGAACGACAACAATCAATCACGTCCCAGAATTGCGCGACATCGATATCATGTTGCGCGTCTTGCGGGAGCTTGGTGCCGAAGTGACTTGGGACCGCGCCGCCAAGTCAGTCAAGATTGATGCCGCCAATCTGAATAAGATTGAGGCGCCATACGACTTGGTGAGCAAGATGCGCGCTTCATTTCTGGTTCTCGGCTCGCTGATTTCCCGTCTTGGCCATGCACGCGTTTCGCTTCCCGGTGGTTGTTCTCTCGGGCAGCGCCCCGTCAATCTTCATCTCAAGGGCTTTGCCCAGCTTGGCGTCGCGATCAGCGAAGAGGCCGGCTATGTCATTGCCAGCGGGTCGGTTAAGGGCGGAGAGGTCTATTTTGACCGCCCATCGCATACCGGTACCGAGAATATTATGATTGGGGCGGCAATTTCTCAGGGCGTGACCCGTATTATCAATGCGGCCTGCGATCCGGAGGTCATTGACGTCGCGAAATTCCTCAATAGGATGGGTGCGAACGTCAAGGGTGCCGGAACCACCGTCATAACCATTCACGGTGTCGATTCTCTCCAACCGACAACTTACGAGCCGATGGCCGATCGGCTCGAATCAGGCACTTTTCTCTGCATGGCAGCTGGAACCGGCGGCGAACTGACTGTCGATGACGCCATCGCCGAAGACTTGGAGATGGTGCTGCTGAAATTGCGAGAAATGGGATGTGAGCTGGAAGTCAGCGGCCGTGCCATCACCATCCGCTCCGACGGACGATTGCGCGCCACCGATTTCGTGACGTTCCCATACCCGGGCTTCCCGACTGATTTACAGGCCTGTTTTGTCGCCTTGAGCACACAAGCTGCGGGAATTTCACATATGCGCGAAACTGTATTTGACGACCGATTTAGTCATTGTATGGAGTTGATGCGCCTCGGTGCGAAAATAACGATTCACGGCGATGTCGCAACAATTGAGGGTATTCCGCGATTAAACGGAGCCACAGTTATGGCGTCTGATATACGAGCGGGCGCCGGTCTGGTGACCGCCTGTCTTATCGCTGAAGGGACCAGCGAAGTCAGACGAATATATCATATAGAACGAGGATATGATGCTCTGCACGATCGACTCCGGTCGGTCGGGGCGCAAATCCAGAAAGTCCCCGAATAAAATACCGGCCGGACTGAAGAAAGGTGATAGCGACTATGATAAAACGCCTCTTGCCGCTTGCGGCGGCGATCTTGCTGTTCAGCGTTCCGCTGCTGGCCCAGGAAGAATACTTTGGCAAGAATAAGGTCCAGTACAAGAATTTCACTTGGAGCTATATTCAGTCGCCGAATTTTGACATCTACTTTTACGAAGACCAATACGATGTGGCCAAATTTGCCATCACCGAACTTGAGTCGGCCTATGTGATGATATCGGTGGAACTGGATTATCGCCTCAAAGGGCGCATCCCGGTATTCATCTACAACTCGCCCAATGAATTCCAGCAGACAAATGTCATTCCGGACATTCTGCCAGAAGGCGTCGGCGGCTTCACCGAGTCTTTTAAGAACCGTGTGGTGGTTCCTTACAACGGCTCATACGAAGACCTGCGGCATGTGCTGCATCACGAGCTGACTCACGCAGTGATCTTTGACCTGATTTACGGTAACGTGTTCGGATCGCTTTTATCGCGGCAATATCTGTTCCGCTTGCCGTTGTGGTATTCGGAAGGCTATGCCGAATATTCCTCGCGATATGGCTGGGATTACTTTGCTGACATGATCATGCGCGATGCCACTATCCACGACTATGTGGCGCCGGTTGACTATCTTGGCGGATATCTGGCATACAAGCAGGGGCAAGCAGCGTTGAAGTTTCTCGCCGAAACCTACGGTGAAGAAAAAATCCCTGACATTATTAACAAGGGCCGCCGCACCCTAAGTTTATCCAAAGCGATGAAATCGTCGATTGGCCTGACGACCACAGAATTCGATGAAAAATTCCAAATGTACCTCAAAAAGGTCTACTGGCCGGAAATCGCTGTGCGCGACGAGCCAGCCCGGGTCGGCAAAAAGCTCACCGATCATGAAAAAGACGGTTCATATTTTAACGAGAAGCCGGTGTACTCGCCTGATGGCGAGATGATCGCCTTCTATTCTGATCGCTCCGATTTTACCCAGATATATTTAATGAGCGCCGTTGACGGCAAGATTCTCAAGAATCTGGTCAAAGGTGAGCGCTCGGGCGACTTAGAGTCACTTCACTCGTTTGTCTCGGGTCTTTCCTGGTCGTGGGATGGCAAATTCATCGCCTTTGCCGCCAAATCCGGCGGCAAGGACGCTCTGATGATCTACAATGTCGAGAAGCGCAAAATCGTCGATCGCATAAAACCCGGTTTCGGCGCGATCATGGGACCCTGCTGGACACCGGATGGGCGATTGATATTCACTGGAGTGACCGGGGGCAAGTCTGACCTTTATATCGCAGACTTGAAAGAAAAGCGCCCGCGTAAATTGACTGACGACACATACGACGACAAAGATGCGGTTATCACCGCCGACGGCAAGAAACTCGCCTTCGCTTCCGATCGACCACTGCATTCGGTGGAATCCAGCCGCTACAAATATGGCAACTACAACATCTTTATCATGGACATCGCTTCCGGCGCGATTGTTGACACGGTTACTCGTGAAGGCGGCATCTGCCGCTATCCGACCTGGTCGCCGGATGGCATGAAGATCTGTTACGTATCAAATCTAAATGGCATCGATAACCTGTACGTGAAGGACTTCACCGCTGGCGGCACAGCCTTCCCGATCACGAATGTACTCACGGGTATCAGTTCGCCCTCCTGGTCGCCCAAGGGCGATCAAATTGTGTTTCAGTCCTTTTACAAGGCCGGATACGATCTGTATCTGATGAAGGATATTAAGCCGGTGACTGAAAATGGCGCACCGTTGATGGCAACGAAATTCGTCAAAGGTGAGTTGAAAGCGGAATATGCCGCAGCAGAAGTGAAAAGCGGTGACAGCACTGCGGCCGGAGATTCTACCGCCACCGAGGAACCTCCACTGGAACCGGACAATACGGACTTCGTCTTTACACCGCCTGTCCGCGATACCAAGGTTGCATTGGCTGAAGGTGACAGCGCTGAAGTTCCGGAGACGCGAGAAGATGACGGGCGCGACACAATCTATGCTGTCGGTGCCGATGGCGAATTTCCCGTCAAGAAATACAAAGCAAAATTCTCACCCGACTTTGTGACGGGAGGTTTGTCCTACGACACATTCTACGGAGTTCGCGGCCAATCATTCATTCTGATCACCGATTTCCTTGGCAACCACCAGTTCATTATCGGTACTGACGTTGTCAATTCGATCAACCAGTCGAATGTGCAGCTTTACTACATCAATAGCACGCATCGAACTGACTTTGGAGTCGGTCTGTTCCACAACAAGAACTATTTCGAGGATAACCGCGATCGGTTGTTCTCGGACCGAACCTACGGCTTGATGGCATCGGTCTCGCATCCGTTCAGCTTGTTCCGGCGCGTGCAGCTTGACCTGTCGCACCTCTACATCGATCGCACCTATTATGATCCGCGATTCGACACCGAGCTTGACCAGTGGGTGTATGATGACCAGAACGAAGCTGCTACGACGGCTGATGTCTCATTCGTTCATGACAACATCCTGTGGGGAATGACCGGCCCAATGAACGGCAGCCGTTGGAAGTTGAATTTCGAACGGTCGGTTCCGCTCTCGAGTGATTCCAAAGACTACTGGGCGGTGGAATTTGACTATCGCAAGTATTGGCACCTCGGCGGGCAATACTCATTCGCGTTCCGTATGGCCGGCGGCTCGACGTTTGGCTCGGACAAGAAGACATATTACCTCGGTGGAAACACGAACAACATTGGTTCGACAAGCGTCGGAGATGATGTATATTCGGTTAACGGATT
>CAUJJY010000346.1 GCA_963205155.1 Candidatus Zixiibacteriota bacterium
TCGCTCCAGGTCATCCGGGTGTACCAACTCCAAGAATGATCTGCCTTCTAAGTCTGCAATTGAGTATCCGAGTACTCGCTCCCATTCGGGATTGAGTCGAATGAACTTGCCGTCAATTGTCGCAATGCAAATCAGGTCAAGGCTGGAAGCGAAATAGCGATCCAGTTCTTCGTTCTTTCTCGCTAACGATTCTTCGATCTGTCGAAGTTGCGAGATATCAACATTGCATCCAACCCAGCGGCAGGGCTTACCGGATGCGTCCTTGAATATGCCCCCCCGAGTCATAATCCACCGCCAACTGCCATCCTTGTGACGCAAGCGATGTTCGATTACATATTGTCCTGTCTTTCCCGATCGATGGTCGGCCATGGCTTTTTCAATCTTTTCTACATCATCAGGATGCCAGAGTCGCTTCCAGGTCATGAACGTATTGTCGAACTCATCCTCTGCGTAACCAAGCATAGTCTTCCATTCTGGCGCGTAGTAGACTCGATCATTCACCATATCCCAGTCCCACAGTCCGGCGCCGGTTCCGATCAGCGCCAAACTCATTCGCAACTCGCTCTCGCGCAGCTTCTCTTCTGTCCGCTTTAACTCCGTTACGTCAGTTCCGATGGCAATGGCCATAAGCTCGCCGGTATCTTCAAATACAAACGATGAATTTGACCAGAGAATCGTCCTGATTTCACCGGACTTAGTAACTATCGGCCCTTCATACCGGTCATGCGGATGCAACCGAACCCACTCTGAAAACTCCTTCAGTCCTTCGTGCCGTAACTCATCCGGCAAGAAGACTTCTGGCCACGATCTACCAACAACTTCCTCGAATTTGTATCCGGTTACAGCTTCGCACTCCGCATTGAACACGGTGATTCTTGCCTGCGAGTCGAGGCAAATGATGAGAGTATTGGCGGTTTGTAATATAGAAGAAGAGAAATTTCTCTCACGCTCAAGCTGCTGCATCGCCTTAACCCGATCATCAATATCGGTCGCTTCCATCAAGACGGCTCTGCAGTTTCCATCGGGCTCGACGATTGGCCTGATTGACGTAAGGTACCAGTTTGGGCGTCCCTGAACAATTGTCCTCGATTCGATCAGTTTTTCCAGTCGGGTGTCAATGACTCTGCGAACCGTTTCCAACTGACGATTCGCTATCTCGGGAGGGAATAGTTCGGTCATGTGCTTGCCGGTGTAGTCTTTGGGCACACCGCCCAGATTCCGGGCGGCGACGGGGTTCAAGAATACAAAAAAGCCCTCGTAATTTACAGAAAAGATTGCATTGCGCGCATTTTCTACCAGTTCACGATAACGCTCCTCGCTTGCACGGAGTGAGTCTTCGGCATTCCGGCGAACCTCAATTTCCTCGATCAAAATCTCGCGAGCGCGGTCGTGTGCCGAAGTCTCCCGCCAGAACTTCTGTTTCAGGCTGTTAATGGATCGTTGTTGCTCCTTGCGTACATTCTGAAGATCAGTAACATCACGACAGAGATAGAGCACAGCCACAATATCATCGCCTTGTCGAAGCGGCGACATGGCGACCGACCACCATTGTTCAGAGAAGTTCGGGTCCGAACGCTTAAGTTCAATCCTCTCTTGACTGCCGGTATCGTAAACGTGGTGAAGCTTTTCGGCGAGTTGTCCGTGAAATTCGCTGGCTGTGAAGTCGTACACCGTACACTGAAGCACGTCCTCAACTTCGGCGCCGTCTTCTGTGCGGTTGATGAAAAGAATCTGCCCGTTGCGATCAACTATCAGATATATGTCTGGAAGCGACTTGACTAATGTTGACCAATCGAGGCCGAAGATTTTCGCCGAATTGTGTAACCGATCCACAGAACCAGACCCCTCATCGCGAGGCATAGGGAATTTGCTTCGGCTCCGGTTGGCAGGCAAGCTGGAAAGCGGGTTCTATCAGGGACGAAGCAAACGATACGTAATCAAGATAGCCGAGATTTCGATTCTGTCAATGCAAAGTCTAGACCGCGCAGTATCTAAGAATTCTTCCCTTGCTAAGGAAATATGGGGTGGATGATGGGATTTGAACCCACGACCCTCAGAGCCACAATCTGATGCTCTAACCAGCTGAGCTACACCCACCGTGGGGATGCAATATATACGTCAGCGGCGGGGAAGCAAGCCAGAAATAACAGCCAGATTCTAGTCAGTCTTCAGCGAAAATGGCGTAAAATCGGTCCTGTAATCAAAATAATCTTCACGCTCGACCTTCTTGAGGAAACCAACAATTTTGTAGGTAAAAGGCGTTGCTACAGCCTCCCAGAGCACTTTCAGCGCATAGTTGCCCAGCATGACGCTTATAACCTGGTCATTCGTCCAAACGCCCCAGAACGCCACCGGATAGAAAATCGCGCTATCTATCGCGGTACCGACAATTGTCGATCCGATGGTACGAGTGAACAAGAACCGTCCCTTCGTCCACAACTTCATCTTCGCCAGTACATAAGAATTGGAGAATTCTCCTATCCAGTAAGCTGAAATCGAGGCCAGAATTATTCTCGGCGTCGTCGAAAACACACTCTCGAGCGCCCCCTGGCCACTCCAGCCTTCGGCCGCTGGCAATGCCAGCACCACCCACGACATCAGCGAAGCGAACGCCAGGGCTCCGAATCCGGCCCAGACCACCTTACGGGCGCGGGCATAACCGTAGACTTCTGTAAGAATATCGCCAAAGAGATAACTGATCGGGAAGAAGAGAATTCCAGCTCCAAATGAATACCCTTGGAATGTCCAGATCTTTGCCGGACCGATCAGGTTGGAACAGAGCAACACCGTCACGAACAACGCCATGATCAGATCATAATATCGATAGTGCCGATGCGGCGATTCGGGCTTCAGTGGCAGGGAATTTGTCATTGGTTTTTTAATCCTGGATGTAATTAGTCGATTTGTCCGACTTGCGCAAGCTCGTTTTATTACAGCTTGACTCAACTCGAATCTCGATTATCTTATTTAAACAAACACTCTAGTCAATCCAGTCTTACTGCCGGGTTGCGACAACCATAGGGAAAATTATGAAGAAACTGCCATTGTTGCTTGCTTCGCTCGTCGCTCTGCTTTGTTGGACAACTTTCATCAGTGCGGACAGTGACAAACCGACCCCGACGCCAAACACTAAACAGCCAACATTCGCTTGGGAGGAAGAGAATTACCTTCCGATTGGACTGACCGACGAAGAAAAAACCCGTCTTCACGAAATCGGGATGAACTATCAGCGTACCGCACCACCCCCGGGCGTGATGCGCGCCTGCTCTGAATGGGAACATTGCGATCGGGTGGTGATTCGTTGGCCATTGGGAATCCCGGTCAATCTGGTTGCCGAAATGTCGCAAGATATCAAAGTTGTCACTCTTGTCGCCAACTCCTCGGCGCAAACTTCCGCTACCAGCACTTATTTGTCCGGCGGCGTCAACATGGCCAATGTCGAATTTGTGACTGCCGCCACCAACTCCATTTGGACGCGCGATTACGGCCCGTGGGCAATATTCGATTCTTCCGGCAACATCGGTTTTGTCGATAACCAGTACAACCGCCCGCGCCCCTTGGATGATGTCGTCCCGCAGATTCTCGGTTCTGCCTGGAGTATTCCGGTCTATGCATTGCCGGTTATCCATACCGGCGGCAACCACATGTCAAATGGCACCGGCACGTCGATGTCGGAACGCTTAGTATATGATGA
Organism: Candidatus Zixiibacteriota bacterium; assembly: GCA_963205155.1. Taxonomy (GTDB): domain Bacteria; phylum Zixibacteria; class MSB-5A5; order CAIYYT01; family CAIYYT01; genus JADJGC01. The sequence goes on from CAUJJY010000346.1 coordinate 3,695, forward strand.
GAACCCATCCCTTTCGCCGCTGCAGATTCAAGATTATTTCTACCAATATCTCGGCAACGCTTATACGGTACTCGAATACGTCGATAACTCCGGGATTCATCATATCGATTGCTTCGCCAAGTTTCTGAATCCCAATACAATCCTGGTCGAAACCGTACCGCCCAGCGATCCCGGCTATGCTGCTCACCATACGCGTATCGCCCAGCTTGAAAGCACAATCGGTCCGTGGGGCATACCGTACAAGATCGTCAGAGTCTATTGTCCAGCCGGCACGGCATATACCAACTCCCTGATTCTTAACAAGAAGGTGCTGGTGCCGACTTTCAGTAACTCTTGGGATGATTCCGCACTTCAAGTCTATCGCGATGCGATGCCCGGTTACGAAGTCCTCGGCTTCACCGGTTCCTGGCTTTCCGATGATGCCATCCATTGCCGCGCCCGCGGAATTCCGGACCGCAAATCAATCTTCATCGGCCATGTTCCGTTGCCTGATTCAGCCGGAACACAGGACCCTTATCCGATCAACGCCTTTATTTATGCCCATTCCGACGGTGCGCTGATCTCCGATTCTCTGAAGATTTACTACAGCGTCAACAACGGACCCTATCAGTCGGCGCCGCTGTTTGCTACCGCATACCCCGATTCATTTACAGGTGCGATTCCGGCGCAAGTATCGGGCAGTACAGTTCGCTATTTCCTAAGCGCAGCGGATGATTCCGGCCGCTTAGCGACCGATCCCTACATCGGCAAGGACTGGGCGTATACCTTCAATGTCCAGGATGCCAACATCGCGCCAAGCATCACTTCGCCCGACTCCTTCATGGTGCGGGCAGGATCGGTCTTCGGCTACACGCCGACCTTTACCGATCCGGACGATCTCGTCCACACCATCACCTATGCCAATCTCCCGGTGTGGCTGACCGAGACCAACGACACAGTCTCCGGTACGACTCCGGGCATCGTCTTCAACA
>CAUJJY010000347.1 GCA_963205155.1 Candidatus Zixiibacteriota bacterium
CCGTTGATTGTGTAGGGTTCGCCGGTGCGCGGATTGAGAAGCGCGTAATCGCGGTTTTCCTTGACGGCACGCATGAACTCATCGGTAATGGCGACGGAGATATTGAAATTGGTAATCTGGGTGAGATCATCCTTGCAGGAGACAAACTCTTCGATATCGGGATGGTCGACGCGGAGGATACCCATATTGGCGCCGCGGCGAGTTCCGCCCTGCTTCACTGCCTCGGTTGCGGCATTGAAGACTTTCATGAACGAAACCGGCCCCGAAGCCACACCGGAGGTGGAGGCGACCATTGAATTGCGGGGTCTAAGACGAGAGAAAGAGAAACCGGTACCGCCGCCAGATTTGTGAATCAAGGCAGCGTGCTTGATCGTCTCGAAGATTTCTTCCATGGAATCGCCTACGGGGAGTACGAAGCATGCCGAGAGTTGTCCGAGGGGACGGCCAGCGTTCATCAGAGTGGGAGAGTTCGGCATGTATTCGAGATTGGCGATCATCTGGTAGAAATTTTCGGCCGTTTCCTGAACTTGATCGTCAGTAGCGCCGTAGTTCTTATCTGGAAGCGCTACCGCATTGGCGACCCGACGGAAGAGCTGGTCGGGTGATTCGATAATAATTCCATTGTCATCCTTGGCGAGATAGCGCCGCTCCAAAACTCGCAGAGCGTTTTCGGTCAGCGCTTTCTTTTGAAATCCTTGCATAGTTCCTCTCCCTCTAGAACACTTTAGTCCCATTCGTGTGATCGGCTGATCACGCGAGCCTCTTACTTGTTTATGCTCCAACCGGCGGGTTGGAAATCACTTTTGAGATAACCTCGCACCCGGTTAGTCCGTCGAAACGGTTTCGCGCACGGGATTAGCAGGTTATCGTTGAGGGCAAAAAGTGTCAAATATAAAAATTAAAAAAACACAACAGGTAGTGGTATCAATGAGTTATGCTACACAACATATACGCATTTGGCAATTTGTCCGCTGGCGTGAAACGGTCGACTTTTCTAACCGATTGTTAAGAAATATCTTACAAAATTAAAATGGACTTAGGAGTCGCAGGAATTGCGTTTCGATATTGCCAATTCCGAGTCCTGTTTAGGCGACCTTGATTTTGATACTGTAAACATTGAGTGAAAGTGCATTCAGGAAATTGCCTTGACAATTCATCGCCTGCAGGACTAACTTGTACACCACGAGGGAAAAGAGATTGAGTCAAGACGAAAAAGAGCTACGCGAAGCCATCTGCGAGATTGGTAAGCTAATGTATAGCAAGGGGTTAATTGCTGGAATGGAAGGCAATATCTCCAGCCGGCTGACATCGGGGGAGATTCTGATTACTCCGGCAGGAGTCTGCAAGGGACACTTGAAGCCGCAGCAGATAACGATTATTAGAACGGACGGAAAGAACGGTACCGGTTCCACGGCACCGTCCTCTGAATATAGAATACATCTCACAGCGTATCGATTGCGGAAGGATGTCAACGCCGTCGTACATGCGCATCCAAGTTATGCTACAGCGTTTGCGATTGCCGGGATGGACATCGAGGGTGAGGTCTTGCCGGAGTTTGTATCGACTTTCGGAGAGATTCCGCTGGTGCCGTTTGCCGAGCCGGGTACATCAGAGTTAGCGGAGACGTTTGGGTCATACTTGAGCTCTAATCACACTTATCTTTTGGAGCGGCACGGATTGGTATCGTTAGCAGAAGATCTCTGGAAAGCATTCTATCGTTTGGAAATGGCGGAGCATTGCGCGAAGTCGCTTTATCTGGCCGAGCAGTTGTGGACCTTGCGTGATTTGAATGACCAGCAGGGTGATGAAAACTTTGACGAGCTTGATGCTGAGATACAGAATATGCCGTTTCCGCGCGAACGGCGACGGAGAGAGAATTGAGAATTTCGGGCCGGGTGGTGTTATCGTCGGCGGAGCGCGTTCAGCGATTGCCGGCGCCGTTTTTGAGTGAGCTGCGCGATTTGCAGGCGGCACTGGGACGTCGTGGCCGCGATGTGGTTGACTTGGGGCGTTATTCTATCAAGATGCCACTATCAGGTGAAGTGACGGCTTCAACAACGTCATCGGCGCAGATAAAAAGCGTCTTTGCCGAATACCTGCACAAAGAACATGGCGTCGAAATCGATCCGTCGCGCGAGATGCTGATTCTTCCGGGAGCGCGTGTGGCGCTGTTGATATTGGCTGCGTATTTGGCGGACGAAGACACGGTGTTTCACCTTCCAGATCCCGGCTATGAAGCCTATCGTGTGCCGGCGCTCATGTTTGGCGCGAAGATTACGACGTATCCGCTATTCCAACGCACAGACTACTTGCCGAATCTCGAAACACTGAAAGAACGGCCGGGTAAGACATCGCGGGTGATGGTGGTCAACTCACCGCACAATCCGACTGGTGCGGTGTGCGACGGTGCGTTTTATGAGCGACTGCGCAAGGCGGCAGCGATGGCGAATTTGCTGGTGGTAGCTGATTCGTCGTATGCGTTGTCATCGGCAGGTAATTTTCGTCCGGTGCTTTTTTGCGAGAATAGCAGGCGATTGCGAGTCGGACTGGAAGTCTTCAGTTTCTCAACCGGCCTTTGCGCGCCGGAAATCAAACTGACGGCTCTGATCGGAAAGAGGACACTGATTCAGCCACTGGCGACATTGGCGAAGCTGTTGAGCTTGGAGCCTTCGCAGGCGACGATCAATTCGGCGGCAGGATATTTCTCATCGGCCAAGATTTTGGAAGAGCATATCGGTGTTTGTCGTGAAGAAATCGGCAAGCGGACGGCGATCATTGTTGACCGCCTCAAGAGCGAGGGAATTGAGTACTATCCAGTATGTCATGCCGGGTTTGTCTGGATCAAGCTGCGGCACCGGCGAGTCTCGTTGAGTTTCGCGCGGTCGTTGCTGCGACTGCGGGGAATCATGGTAGCGCCGGGATCGGCGTTCGGTGAGCAGGGCGAGGGTTGGATTCGGGTTAGCGCCAATGTTGGTGGTGATATTCTTGCCAAGGCAATGGAAGTGATCGTCAGACACTATCAGCCGATCCGGTCGCAGATTAAGAGGATTCGCCATGAATGATGTAATCCGATTGCAGAATATGATCTTCTACGGATATCATGGCGTTAGCGCCGCCGAGAAAGAGACGGGCCGGCGTTACGAGGTGGACTGCGAGTTGTTTCTGGATTTGACGGTGCCGGGGAAAAGCGACAAGCTTGCGGATACGGTCAATTATGCCGCAGTGTACCAGGCCGTGGAAGATATCATGAACCACAAGCGGTATTCGCTGATTGAGGCGATTGCCGAAGATATCGCGCAACAGATTCTGTCCGATGTGCGTATCGAACAAGTGGTCGTGCGGGTGCGGAAGATGATTCCGCCGATTCCGGGGAATTTGGATCACATCGAAGTCGAATTGAAAAGAACGCGAGGCTAAGCATTTCGATTTATCTTTCCTGCGGTTCAAATCTGGGGGATCGCGCCGCCAATATCAACACCGCGCTGGAGCTGTTGACGGAGAACCGGGAAATCGAGATTGTCGGCCGTTCGGCATTGTATTCGACCGCGCCGGTGGATTTGCTTGAACAGCCCGAATTCTTGAACAATGTTGTCGAGATTAAGACACTTCTGTCCGCCGAGGAATTGCTGAAGAGGACTCGAGCAGTGGAAGCGAAGCTCAATACGATGAAGAAAATTCCGAAGGGTCCGCGAGTGATTGACATTGATATCTTAACATATCATCTTCAGAGAACAAAGTCTGATCACCTGCAGTTGCCGCATCCGTCGATTTGCCAGCGCCGATTTGTGCTGGTGCCGCTGGTTGAAGTGGCGCCGGATGCGTATTGTATTGCGGACCACAGGCCGTATCGCGAATGCCTGAAGGCTATAACCGACCAAACCCAGTTGGTGGAGTTATATCATGGATGATCGATTTTCGCACCTTCACTATGTCGCGGTGGATGGCCCGATCGGGGTCGGCAAGACCACTTTCTGCAAGATTCTTGCGGATCGGATTGACGGGCATTTGGTGTTGGAAGAAGCGGCGGAGAATCCGTTTTTAAAAGACTTCTACAAAGACCGCAAGCGCTATGCGCTGCAAACGCAGTTCTATTTTTTGTTGTCGCGATATCAGCAACAGCGGGAACTGGTGGAATTTGACCTGTTCAAGAAGCGGATTGTCGCGGACTACACTTTTGAGAAGGATCTGCTGTTTGCCTCGGTGAATCTGACTGAAGAGGAATTGGCGTTGTACAAGCAGGTGGCGGAGCTTCTGAAGAAGACGCTGCCGAATCCGGATCTGGTGGTGTTCTTGACGGCGTCGATTGAGGTGCTGATTCAGCGGATCAAGCGGCGCAACATTGCGTATGAACGCAACTTTGATTTTGAATACCTAACGCAGGTGAGTGAGGCGTATAATTATCATTTCTTCCACTACAATCGCACACCGCTGCTCGTAATAAAGACGGACCAGTTGGATTTTGTGGAGAACTCGCATCACTTGGAAGAGATTTTCAACCAGATCGCGGAAATGCGGCAGGGGACACGGTATTTCACTCGCGGCGATCAATCGTTAGGATTATAGATGACAAACACGCGTTCGAGAATAACTGCCACTTCGTTCGGGGCGATGAAGAAGAAGGGCGAGAAGATCGTCTGGCTGACGGCTTACGATTATTACACGGCACGCGCGCTTGATCGTGCCGGTGTCGATGGGATACTGGTCGGCGATTCGGTGAACATGGTGCTGTACGGCAAGAACGATACGCTGTCGGCGACGATGGATATGATGCTGCGTCACACCGAGGCGGTCAGCCGGGGTGCGCGCAATGCGCTGGTGATCGGCGACATGCCGTTCGGGTCGTATCAGTCATCTGATGCGGAAGCTGTTGCCAACGCGTGCAAATTCTTGTCGGAAGCCGGAGCTGGCGGTGTGAAGCTCGAGGGCGGGATCGAAATGGCGGCGCGGATCAAGAGGATAACCGAATGCGGAATTCCGGTGTTCGGGCATATCGGGTTGACGCCACAGTCGATCAACAAATTCGGCGGCTACAAGGTGCAGGGGAAGACCGACGCCGGGAAGAACTATCTGCTGGAGTCGGCGCAGGCGCTGGAAGAAGCGGGTTGTTTCAGTATCGTACTGGAGGCGATGAAAAGCGACATTGCGCAGGAGATCAGCAAGGCGCTGACAATTCCGACGATCGGGATCGGTGCCGGGATCAACTGCGATGGGCAGATCATGGTGGTCAATGATATTCTGGGAATGAATGATGATTTTGTGCCGAAATTCGTTCGGCAGTATTTGAAACAAGGGGAGTTGATACAGGAGACGGCGGCGAAGTTTGCTGCTGATGTGCGCGGGGGCAAGTATCCTTCGGAGTCGGAGAGCTACGGGTAGGGGGGCGGATTTGGCCTCACTATACATGGTAACACCAGTCTATATTCTGCTTGACATCGTACCAATTCAGTAGTACATTTTCTGGGTAATCTTTCGTTTGGGGCCAAATGAAAACAATCCGTTTAGTCTGCAAAATCTCCGCCTTGCTCGTGGCCATGATGG
>CAUJJY010000348.1 GCA_963205155.1 Candidatus Zixiibacteriota bacterium
CAAAGAGCGACGGAATGTCAGTCGGCAAACAGGAGACGTCCAGTTCACGCATGATGAATTCCTGGACGCCGCCGCCGGAACGGACGCCGTCTGCAACGCCGGTCAAATGCACCGGCACCGCGATGATGATCTTCTTGGTCAGATCAACGCGCTGGAAGTCGATATGCACTACCTTGTTCGTAACCGGGTGGTGCTGTACATCCTTAAGCAATACTTTGACAGCTTTGCTCTTGCCGACTGCCAAGTCGACTAGGACGTTTTCGCTCGAAGCGCTGTGCAGCATTTTGTGTAGGCTGCGGCTATTGACTCCGAGCATGATCGGCTTGTCTGCCAAACCATACAAAATGCCGGGGACATTCCCCGCGGAACGCATTTTGCGCGTCACGCTCTTTCCGGCGCCGGAGCGAACTTCGGCATCCAAATGTAACTCGTTCATTGTTACTCCTCTATAAATTAATCAAATAACTTCGAGACTGACTCTTCGTGCCAGATGCGCCGAATTGCTTCGCCAAACATGTCCGCCGTTGACAGTTCTTTGAACTTTGACGGCAGGCTGTCGATATCACGCAGGATCGTGTCGGTGATGACCATCTCGGTGATCGGCGAATCCTGGATCCGCTCAATTGCCTTACCCGACAAAACGCCATGCGTGGCGCACACCAATATGTCAAGAGCACCTTGTTTCTTGAGCGCTTCAGCGCCAAGAACTACCGTGCCTGCAGTATCAACGATGTCATCACGGATGATGACGTTCTTATCCTTGACGTCGCCGATGATATTCAGCACCTCGGCTTCGTTGGCTTCAATGCGGCGCTTGTCAATGATCGCCAGTGGGCAATGAAGCTCTTTGGCGAAAGCACGCGCCATTTTGATTGAGCCGACATCCGCGGATACCGAAACCAAATTCTGGATTCGCTTAGCGCGGAAATAGTCGAAGAATATCCGGCTCGCATACAAATGATCGTGCGGTATGTCAAAGAACCCCTGCAGCTGCGAGGCGTGCAGGTCCATGGTAATTACGCGGTCGGCGCCGGCGGTCGTAATCAGATTTGCCACCAGCTTGGCGGTAATCGAAACGCGCGGCTGGTCTTTGCGATCCTGCCGGGCATAGCCGTAATACGGGATGACCGCGGTGATGCGTTTAGCTGAAGCACGCCTGGCGGCGTCAATCATGATTAACAATTCCAACAGGTTTTCACCCGGCGGATTAGTGGGCTGGATAATAAACAGATCCGAACCCCGGATATTCTGATTGATCTGCACCCGCACTTCGCCGTCGGAGAAACGCCGCACGTCACATTCGGTCAGCGGCACTCCCGTATATTGGGCGATTTTCTTTGCGAGGGGCAGGTTAGCCGTACCGGCAATTATCTTAAGTGCGTTCAGCATCCCATCCTCCAAAAAGAGAACCTTTATAATAAGGGTGGCCGGAGAAAAATCAAGGGGAAATGTAAGGGTATTTGGTGCACCAAGTGTCGTAGGACGTAAATAGTCAACTTTGTGGTGTTTTCGATTATATGTCTTGACACCACAAAGACTTGTAATATGTTGACAATGTACTCTCTATTTAGGTTGAGAAGAGAGCTTTTCGGGCATTGAGGAGACTATTGAGAAATCAGTCGACCTTTCGATGTCGAACCCGGAAATTCGTTTCGGTGGTGAGGAGCTGAAGCCGCCTTCGGTGTTTTGCACTGCTGAATCCAAAGTGACGCTATACAGAGACGCGCTGATAGATTGCGCGGAGGGGAGTTCAGTCATGCTTTGTAGAAACCAACTGACTACGGTCCTTATTCTTGCTTTCGTCGTCATGACGTCGTGTCAGCTAATGGCAAGTGACCCTGGCGTTCCAGACACAGTGTACATTGGGGGAGGGCCACTGGCATTGAGTCATTCGAGACCGATCACTATCTCTGTGACAAATGACGAAGCGATTGCCGGATGGAGTCTCGGATTCTTAATTGAGTCTATAGATGGCGGGTTTGCTCGCTTCGATTCCTCGCGGTGGGTGGGTCGAACGTCTGATCCAAGTATCTTTGGTTTTAGAATCAACAGATATTGGGCCGGGGAGCCCACTCCAGGGACCTCCCCTGACATTGTGGTTTCAGGAGCCGGAAAAGAAGGTCTCAACAGTCTTCCCCCGGGTCGAGGCGGGGTCGTAGAGCTGTACTTTACCGGTCTGGCGCTGGGGCATTTCGCGATAGACAGCGTATATTTTCCGCCAGCAGGTCCGTTTATGTTGATCATTGATGGGGTCCCAGTTTCAGATTTTGTGCCGAAGTTCGCAGGTGACACAATTGAGGTAATCGAAGCGAGTCTGCCACCGGCAATCTATCTACCTGAAACAGAATACAGAATTGTCGCGGGAACTAACTTAGAGTTCGAAGTCAATGGTGTCTCTAACATTGGAGGCGCACTTGAATTATCGATGCTGCCCTTTCATTATTTCGACGACGTAGATCACTTGCCGAGCAGTTCGCCGAATGTCGTCGGAAGTAATCCACTGTCATTTCAGTGGTCACCGACAACTGCGGATGTTGGTATTTGGAGTGCCAGCTTTGAAGCCTGCGATACTTCAGGCAACTGCGTCACAAAGTCACTTGGCATCCAAGTCGTAGTTGATTCGAAATACCTTGTAGCTTTTAACCAAAGCCAAATCGCGGACGCGCCCTTCTCAACCGGAATCGCGACTGGCGACGCGGACGGTGACGGAACACCCGAGATAGCTGTATCCGGCAACGGGAATCATTCGAGTCCAGCCTCTGTGATATACGAAGTGACTACGGGACCAGTTCTTTCCGAGATCCATGTCGATCCAATAGGTAACATCAATTATGATGCCGTAGGTGGATTAGTCAACAACGACAATCTTGCGGATTTTGCAATGATGGCCTATGTCCCACTTTCTACCACAAACTACCAAGTCCGTTCGCTGTTGAGTAATGGGAACAACACCTTTGACCAAGTCCTTGATTCGAATGATGGTCATGTCACTCGCTCATGTGTACTCACCGAATTGACGGGCGACGCCCATTTGGATATAGCTTCAACGTGGTATGATGGAATTCGCATCTACGCCGGAAACAGCCAAGGCGCGTTTGTTCTATCCAAGTTTATCCCGACCGCTGATTCGGCACTATCCGCAAATGCAGGAGACTTCGATAATGACGGTGATCAGGACTTGGCAATCGGGACAAATCTGGGCCTCGATATCTATTTGGCGATTGGCAACGGCGAATTTCAATTATCGCAATTCTATCCGCAGATTAATGGTTCGCTTGATATTGAGGTCACCAATAGGGCCAGCGACTTAAACGGTGACGGGCAGATTGATCTGTGTATTTCGACACCATCCGTTGGCGGCGAACGAAGCCAAATGATCAATTACTATGGACATTCTGATGGCTCGTTTGCTCAGGTTGTTTTGCGAGACGTTCGCGGGCAAATTTTCGGAAACTGCTTTGGAGATGCCAACAATGATGGTGAACTGGACATCATCTATGTCAATGGAGCGGAACATTATCTGGGCATTGCTTTCGGAGACTCCAGTCAGACGTTTACAAATGAGATTCGAGTCTCAACTGGCGAATATTCCCCCCGACATGTCGCTTCTCTGGACGCCGACGCAGATGGCGATCTTGACATTGCGGTTACTGCATTCAAGGGCACGGGTACGACTAATGGCAGTATTGTGGTGTTGCTCGAGAATCTCACTAATCCGGGAGGATTTCAGAAGACCTTCTGGACGATCGACGCGCGAAACAGTGGAGGGGTTGCTCTCCATACACCTTCTGGACGTGTCGTTAGTTCAGTCAGAAATACCATTCCTTCAGCAATGTTTAACGAGCGTAATGCCAACTCCGACGCAAAACTGGATTCCTACATACGATTGAGTGCAGTTGAGCAAGGGATATACGTTATAAGCGCTCGCCCGCAGTCCGGAAGTAACGAAGGAGACCTTTTTACAATCGAATACGGAATCGGTAGAATCAATTATCGAATAGCCAAGGACGCACCCATGAGTCTGCAGGGATTTGACTTTGGCGTTTGTGCAGGTTCTGAATCCTCGATATACCCTCGTCCCGGCTCGTTTTCCTCTGAAAACCCGCCCTACTTGAGTTGGCCCGGTCTAGGGCAACATGACTTACAGGTTGCCACTGATCCGGCATTTCAGAACATCATCTCGGACACAACAGTAGGTAGCAATTTCTGCCAGCTTGCAGATTCAATCGTTATACAAGACACGATATCATTATTCTGGCGAGTAAAGCCAAGCGGTGCTTCTGAATTTGGATGGATATACGCTTTGAATCTAGTCTTGTTCAATTCGGAATGCGGTGACGCAGACGCCAGTGGAATGGTCAATGTTTCAGACGTCGTCTTTCTGATCAACTACATATTCGCAGGTGGTCCAGCTCCCGTTCCTATCGAACTTAGTGATGTCGACTGCAGTGGCATGATCAACATTTCGGATGTAGTTTTCCTAATCAACTATATTTTCCTTGGTGGGCCAGACCCATGCTCTGGCTGTTGATTCCATTCAATTGGAGAATGAGAAGTATCGGATGGGTCAAGTGATTACTTGGCCCGTCTTTGTTTGGCGAGTGAGTCTACCTAAACGCCACGCCAAACTGCAGCGGAATTATGTGGACTCGGGGCTTATCGGCAAAGAGAATGGTGTAGCGGGCTTCGAAAAACAGGAAGCTTTTTGAGCTGAGATGTACGTTGAAGCCGGCGCCTGCATTGAGTCCAAAAGCACTTTTCCCTTTGCCGTCAATTACGGTTTCAGTGATGTCATTGTCTACGGATTCGGAGAGTAAAACATCTCCGGCGATGAATCGGCCAATCGTTGCTCCTCCGGTCAGGAATGGCGCTTCGCCGGAACGCGCACGGGAGAACGAGTACTTCAGATTAAGCGACCCCGTCAGGACCGTGGCACTGCCCTCTTCCGCCTGGTTTTCTTTCTTAAAGGCATCGATCGACTTGAGATACTCTTCTTCGTCGAGGGGCAGGTTGCTGACCTGAACATTTCCAATAAGCATAACTCGGTCGCTTAAAGTATACCCAAGACCGATCCCGAGGTGAAGCCCCGCATTGTAGACTTTGGTCAGGTCCTTGTCATAAATGGGATAGGCAACTCCACCGGTAATGAAGTATTGGAAATTCCCGCCTATGGCAGACGGAACAGATAACATCACGATTGCGGCAAAAGTCAGGTTGAAGATCATTCGCATAGATTCTGATACGCTCAATACTGATCTTTGTTCAGTTTGTCAAGGAGATGGCGAGATTATCCGGTGAAAAGTCGCATTATCAAGAGGACCGCTATGCCGAAAAGAGCCGCGCCCGGGAAAGTGAAGACCCATGCCAGCAGAATATTCAGCATTATCGACCAGCGAACGTTGCCGAGGCGGTATGCAGCAGCAGTACCGACGATAGACCCGGTCGCAACTTGGGTTGTTGATATCGGAGCACCAACCAGCGAAGCAAGGAGAATGACGGTTCCGGAAGCCGTCTCTGCAGCGCAACCATCGATGGGTTCATGTAGATGCGTCATTTTTCTACCCATTGTTTTCATAATGCGCCAGCCGCCGACCGAGGTTCCCAGCCCAATCATGAATGCGGAGGCAACCCGAACCCACATCGGCACGTGAAAATCGCTGATTGCGCCGGCAGACATCAGCGCGATTGCAATTACACCCATCGCATTCTGGGCATCGTTCATTCCGTGTGTTGTTGATACAAAAGCTGCCGACAGCACCTGCAGCCGTTTGAAGAATTTGGCGGTCTTACGATAGTGCATTCGCCAGACAATCCAACTGAAGATGGTAATCAGGATCAGCCCGATCAGGATACCGGCAATTGGGGAGAGCACCATCGCAATCAAGATTTTACGCATTCCTGATTCGATCAACACCGAAAAGTCGAAACCATTATTGAAGACCGCAACTCCAGCCAGACCGCCGATCAGAGCATGGGTCGAGGAAGAAGGCAAACCAAAATACCAGGTAAAATAACCCCAGAGTACGGCACCCATTACTGCCGCAAATAATAACGGCAGTGTAATGAAGTTACTGTCGACCACCCCCTTGCCAATTGTATAGGCCACCGCCGTGTGCATCAATGCGCCGACGAAATTGAGGGTACGCGCCATAATAATCGCATTTCGGGGAGATAATGCGTGGGTGTAGACAGTAGTGGCGATGGCGTTGGCGGCGTCATGGAAACCGTTGACGAAATCATACATCAACGCAGCGGCAATAATTAGAATAAGTAGAAGCTGATCAGACATTGTCCGCGACCATGCGTTTCAGCGTGTCGGTTGCATCGGTGCATGAGTCGATGGCGCGCTCGAGTTCAGCGTATACCTGACGAAGGATGAAAAAGACTGCCACGTGTCGAGTGTATTCAACATTGGCTGTTATCAAATCAAGTATGGCTTGAGGTTCGGCTGTCGCGGGAGTCTTTTGGATTCTTGATTCAAGATTGGAACGGTCACCACGAATCTCCTGAAAGCGGCGATGCAAACCTCCGTGATAAATCTCGTCGGCCCGTGTCTCTAACTGGTCGACCGCCCGGGAAAACGCATCGATTCGACGCTCCCGTCTTAGCGACTTGACTGCTTGCACAATGTGCTCGCAGGCTTCGCGTATGATGGCGCCCAGTTCACGCATTTCTTTGTCCGACGACGGGATTTCATAGATGACATACCGATTGGCGGCATGATTGATGAACTTGGCAATGTGGACGCAGTCATTGGCAAACTGCGAGATATCGGAGCGGGAAAATGGCGGTTGCTGTGCGCGGGCCAAAGTGTCCTCTACTGACTCGTTCAATTGCGAGCACCGGGTCAGACAATTTTCAATCTGGTACGCTAATTCCTGGCCGTTGCGCCTCTCCGGATTGAACAACTCCGTCAAAAGGAAAGCCGCCTCGGCAACGGTGTCGCTGATTCGCTCGAAGTGTGAATATATTTCTTCGTCCCGGGGCGGGAGAATACGCATCCTACGCAATCGCCCGAACAGGCTATGGTCGGTCATGAGGGAATCTCCCCGATGTTATAATCTACGCCGGGCGCAATATATTCAAACAGGATTCCGGATGCAAGCGTGACGAATGAAGGTAATGGAGTTTTTTGTCCTAAAGCAGAGAAACGGAGAGGCTAAATAAATAATTGGGTAATTGGTATTAGTACTGCCGATGACCGTGCCGGATGATGTCGCCGTCGACCATATAAATGACATCTTCGGCAATATTGCTGGTGTGGTCGGCGATGCGCTCGAGGTTTCGCGAGATCGCCAGCACTTGAATCAGTGTATCAACATTTGCCGGGTCTTGGCGAATTCCCATCTTGATCGAGTCATACATTTGCCGATTCATTTCGTCGATTTCATCGTCGGAGACAAGCACTTCGCGGGCAAGTTTGGCGTCGGCGTTAACCAGGGCATCGAGTGCTTTCTGAAGCATTTTTTGCACGCGTTCGGCCATGGTCTGAAAGTCGAATGGCGAATTTATTTTGTCGCGCTTGGATAGCGAAACTGCGCGTTCGGCGATATTTACCGCGAGATCGCCGATGCGTTCGAGGTCGTTATTGATCTTGAGGACGGCGATAATGAAGCGCAGATCAATTGCCACAGGCTGATGCAGAGCAAGAATCTTGAGACAGTCTTCTTCAACGTCAACTTCCATCTCATCGATTTCGAAGTCCGTGTCGATCACCCGTTGAGCGAGTTTTTCATCGCGCTCGGACACTGCTTTGACGGCACGTTGGACTGACTCTTCAACATAGGCGCTAAGAGCAAGTAGTTTTCTCTTGAGTCTGTCAACTTCTCTTCGTAAATGCTGCATATTCCTGACTTCTGCTTAGATCAACCAAATCGACCGGTTATGTAATCTTCGGTCTGTTTCTTGTTTGGTTTAGTGAAAATCTGCCTGGTCGGTCCAAATTCAACCAAATGACCCTCATAAAAGAAGGCGGTATAATCGGAAATACGACCGGCCTGCTGCAGGTTATGGGTCACTATGACAATAGTATAGTTTTTTTTCAGTTCACCAATCAGATCTTCGATTTTGGAGGTTGAGATCGGATCAAGCGCCGAAGCCGGCTCATCCATGAGGAGAACTTCCGGACGCACCGCCAGAGCGCGGGCAATACACAGGCGCTGTTGCTGACCGCCGGAGAGCATATAGGCGCTGACGCTAAGTTTGTCTTTTACCTCTTCCCAAAGAAACGCCTTCTTGAGGGTTTCCTCAACAGCTTCAGCAATCAAGCCTTTGTCGTTGATACCGTTCACTCGCAGGCCATAAGCGACGTTGTCAAAAATTGATTTGGGGAAAGGATTCGATTTCTGGAACACCATGCCGACACGTGTGCGCAATTGCGACACGTCCCGAAAACCGTTGTAAACGTCGATATTGTCGAGTTTCACCGAACCGTTCATCCGCGTTCCGGGAATCGTTTCATTCATGCGATTGAGTGTACGCAGAAATGTCGACTTGCCACAGCCGGACGGTCCGATGAATGCCGTTACTTTCTTTTCCTCGATATCAATCGAGACATCTCGCAGTGCCTGATTGGTTCCGTAGAAAAAGTTCAGGCCACGCACTTCCATCTTGACCTTGATGTTTTCATGAATTTCAGGAGGCATTTTCTTTACCGTCTCCTCCGACTGGATTTCGAATTCCGAATTAGGCACTAACCCGTCTCGATCTGATTCGTGATCGGATCAGGATTGCCACGAAATTTAGCAGAAACGTCAGAACAAGCAACACCAAAACGGTGCCGTAGAGTATCGGCAGTGTTTTGTCAACGTCAGGTGATTGCGTGGCCATGACAAACACGTGATATCCTAATTCCATGAACTGGTCGGTAAGTTTGTCGGGCAAATATGGAAGATAGTATGCCGCTCCCGTAAACATGATTGGAGCGACTTCGCCGGCGCCGCGGCTAACGGCTAAAATTGCACCGGTAAAAATGCCCGGCAGCGCCTGCGGAATCAGGATCCGGACAATCGTCTGCAATTTAGTAGCACCAAGGGCATAAGAAGCATCTTTGAGTTCTCGCGGAATGACTTTCAATGCTTCTTCGGTCGAGATAATTACTACCGGTAGCGTCAACAGCGCCAGCGTCAGTGCAGCCCAGATGATCGCCGGTTGGCCCCAGATTGGTGTCGGCGAGTTCAGAATCAGCGAATCGATGTTATTGCCGATAAACCCAATGAAAAATCCCAGCCCAAAAAGCCCGAAAACAATCGATGGCACTCCGGCGAGGTTATTGATGGCGATTCGAATCAGCCGTGTAATCTTGGAATCGGGACTTGTGTATTCTTGCAGATAGATTGCCGTCATCACCCCGATCGGCACACCGGTAATCACCATCAAAATCACCAGAAATACTGTTCCAATGATTGCCGGAAAAATTCCGCCGGCCTCAAGTCCCTGCTCGGGAGCTTTCGAGAGAAATTCCCAACTGATCGTCCCGAGTCCGCCGAGGACGACATTCCCGAGAATAACGACCAACATCAGAATGATGATTAACGTTGCTGCCAGAGTTAATCCGCGTGGCAAGTATCCCTGCGTCTTTGGTTGGAAGCGCAGGTTCTTGACGAAATCGGTTGCTTCCGGAAGTGTCGGGGTGTGGCTCATCTGGACCGTCCCTGAAAGCGTGTCTTGAGTCGCGCCAGCACAACCTCGCCCCCGAGATTCAGCACAAAAGTGAACAAGAACAACAGCGTGCCTATCAGAAACAGCACATTGTAGTGGGCGCTGCCAAAAACAACTTCAGCCAGTTCTGCGGCAATTGTTGCTGAAAGTGTACGGATCGAATCAGTAAAGCTCCCTGACAATATGGCGGCATTACCTGATGCCATCAGCACGATCATCGTTTCGCCGATTGCCCGGCCAAAACCGAGTACGATTCCCGCCGCGATTCCCGGCATCGCCGCCGGCAACACCATCGTGAACGAGACTTGCCAGGGATTCGCTCCAAGTGCGCGGGCGGCATCTCGCAGCGACGCGGGAACGGAGTTCATGGCATCTTCCGCAATTGTGAAAATTATCGGAATGATGGCAATACCCAGCGCAATTCCGGCATTGAGCGCGTTGAGCCGATAGGTTAATCCGAAGAGACCCTGCAAAAGCGAAGCGAGAATTATCAATGCAAAAAATCCCAACACGACGGACGGAATCCCGGCGAGCAATTCAATAACCGGCTTGATTACTTCCCGCATTCGTTTTGAAGCAAATTCCGAGGAGTATATTGCTGCACCTATTCCCAGTGGAGCTGCCAAGAGCATTGCAACAAGGGCCGCCTTCAGCGTTCCCACAAACAGCGGCATCAATGAATACTTCGGTATATTCGAATTGGGCTGCCAGGTGTGCTTCGCTTCCTGCCCTTCCTTCCAGACCTGGGGGGTCAACATCTGGTCGAAGGTGACCTCTTCGTGAACTTCGGCGCTGGTGAAGATGGGAATCGCTTCTTTGAAGATGAACACAAATATCAACGTAATGCCAATCAAAGCGGAGAAAGCATTTATGGCGATGAACTTCTCGCCGAGCTTTTCCCGCCACTTTGACTTGGGCTTGAATTGATACTGTGCATCCATTGCGCTGTTGCTTCCTTCGATGACGGACGTTACTTCAACATGCTCGACTTTGCGACTTCAGCGCTAAGCGGAATATAGTCCGCCGACTCCGCAACTTTCTGACCTTCGGGCGAAAGAGCCCAGTTGATGAAAGTCTTGACTTCAACTGACGGTTCTCCACGCAGGAAGAAATAGAGTTCACGCGAAATCGGATACTCGCCTTTGGATACGGCTTCAACCGTCGGATGGATGGCTCTGGTGGTATCATTTGCTTTCACACCGGCATGTTTAACAGTAGTTGCCCAGGCAATCCCGCCATACCCGATACCTTTGGGATCTTTAGTTAGAGCGTTTACAA
>CAUJJY010000349.1 GCA_963205155.1 Candidatus Zixiibacteriota bacterium
GACCGTCCAAGCTCCGGAGTTGAACGTCAGCTTGCGTACCGCAAGATTGAGCGTGCTCTGCACGGTATAGACGACATAGACGTTGCCATCAGAATCGATACAGCCGCTGCAGGGATAATCGGCGGAGTTGCTCGTGATGACTTGCGGTTGGGACCAAGTTGTATACGGCGCGTCGGCATAGCAGCACTTGATGGTCGCCGCGTCGGATTGATAGACCACCAACTTGCGGCCGCTGTAGGGACCGGCGCGCAACTTGAATTGACGCCGCGTGACGGCATTGCCGGCGCCGAAATACGCGGATGAACTGTCGATGAGTGATTGCATGACTTCCTTTCGTGTCATTTCCCTGCCGAATTTCGTTGGGGAGTCTCCGTCCCTCGGGGTTGAGCGGACGGAGACTTTGGTGACAGAGTGCGAGACTGCCCGCCTTTGATTAAAAGTTGTCGTCGAGGACGAGGGCAGCCTGCGGAACGACCTTGGCAAAGGCGATTGACTCCGAGATGACTGCCTCCTCGAATTTCTGCTCGATGATCTTGTCGAACTCGACCATCAGCGGCTGGCTGATAACTTCCTCGACGGCGAAACGCGAATCGAAGCCAACTACCAGATCGGTTGCGACGTCGTCGCACCGGACAAGTTTGGCGCCAAGCGGTGAAATCAATTCTCCGGTCGACTGGAATTTGAATCCCGCGAGCGGATCTTTGAATTCCGCCAGCGTCAGCAGTTGACGCATTTTGGTCTTGTGGCAAATCAGCGTGTTCAATTCGAAGGGTGAGAATTCCGACCAGAACTTGACGAGATCGTCATAGTCGATCGTTCCGCTGACATCGGTATTGATCACACCGGCGGCGTTGTTGTTGCCGTCGCCGTTGATCAGGACATCGGTCAGCAGAGCAAGCTTGTCGGACTGGAGCCGGAATCCGATGTACCACAGCAACACCTTGAATTGCGCAGTCGTTTTGTGGCGAAGCGTTTTGTATGAAGTCTTGAGTGCGACACCGTAATCCGGTACAGTGATCGTGTTCACTTGTTCAGACACGGTGATTTGCGGAATCTCGGCGCCTTCGCCAATCGGACGCAGGGCCAGACGCTGGTCAGTGGGATTAACACCGATGTAAAGCGGCGAGTAACGGTTCGCGCCGATCACGGTCTGGGAGGCGGTGAGTTGGTTGTACATCGGCCGCATCTCCATACCGCGCCGAATTTCACGTGTCACAAACTCGGGTAACAGCGAAGGCGCTTGCCGGAAAAACAATTCGACGCTGTCGGGCGATTTGCCGTTCACGCGAATTCCGGCGGCGGCAAGTTGGCGCTCGAAGGCATCGAGCGGACACCCTACCGGTGAAGGATCAAAGTCATCAGACTCGAGCAGCTCGGTCAGGCTCATGCCGCGCGATTGCGCTTCAAGATAGGTCTCGCGCGTGACCTTGATCGCCGCCGCGCGCGACAGATCGACGCCGGTGAGCTTCTTGTCGGGTTCGACCTCGGATAGAGTCCAGAATGATTTGGGAATCTGGGTCAGATTATCAGCTTCCATGAAGTCTCCTGTTAATTCAGAATCAGTGTGCAATCGGTAGTGCCGTTGACAGCGATGACAGTGCCGCGCGCGATGTTTCCGCCGGCGGGATCATTGACAGCGAGCGCCGGGGCTTGTTTCACCTTGCCTGCGGCGGCGCCGACAATGCGGTTGCCGAGGACGGGATAGGTTGCCGCCACCGGCAGTTTCATTACACCGGCGACCTGCACCGTGGCTTTGCGCTTGCCGGAGTCGGCATCGGTCAAGGTGAGAGCGACGAGTTTGCCGATGATCAACGCACCGTCGGTTCCGGCCGTGACTTTGAAATTGTCAGCCAGTTTCACGGCTTTGCCGAGATCGACGTCTTTGAGATCATCAACACCGGCAGTTTGATTGATGGCAAAGGTCAGATAGAGCGCACCTGCGGCTTCTAGGTTCTGGTCACGAATTCCCATGGAGTTCCTTTCGTTTGGTTTGGGTACTTGAAAGCATTTGACGAATTGGATAAGCCGATATTGAATTGTGCGAGATTGTCCTGATATTCAGGCTGTGCCGAGACGACATCCTGCAATCGGCTGTTGAATGCGGTGTCAAACGCCGATTCGATGTCGCGCTTGAGCGTGAGCAGTTCTTCGAGCGTCAATGATTCACTGCTGATAAGTCGCTCGATCAATCGCGAGCTGCTGCCGGTCAAACGGGCGACGGCGCGGGCACGAGCAAGCAGGTCATCGCGGAAAAGCTGCAACAGCGAATCCGCGAGAGCGGCTTTGGCGACCAGCGATTCAACCAGATCGGCAGCATCCTTGAGATGGCGGCACAGTTCTTCGAGATTAATCTCGCCCGGTGCGGTTTCCGCCAAGCGACGAGCAAAGTCTTGCAGTTGTTCGATGATGGGGTGGTTCATTAAAGGCTCCTTAGGGCAGCATCTGCAATTTGGCTTCGATGCTGATCAGTTTTTGGTTGAGTTCATCGCGCACCGACATCAGTTCGGCTTTGGTGGCAACGCGATCAGTGAGAATGGTTTCGATGCGAATCAGGCGGCTGTCGATAGCAGTCACATTTTCCTGACTGGCTTTGGTAGCAACTTGCTCCTTTAAGCCGTAGATGGTGGCGTGGTAAGCGGTAATTACACCGGCGGTGGTGACGACCACCGCGAGAAGGAAGCGCAACAGGCTATCGCGGCTCTTGCCGTCCTTGAGTGTGAATGCATCAATATTCAGATTCATACTCCTCCCTCCTTTCGCTTGATGCGATACTTGCCGCGCAGTAATTCGCCGAAGAACTCCAGTTCATCGCGGCACGACTTAACCCGCGCAACTCTGCCGCGCTCGAGAATCAGGTCGGAATCGCGGGAATGAACGCAACTGGCATCTTCGCAGAGAAGTTGTTTACCGCGGCCGTTTCTTTCAAAGTTGAGCAGGCGCAGACGCGTGGTTACATCGGCGAGCGTGATGGTCAGCAAAGCCGTGGAGCTGTTCTCGCGGCGTAGTTCGTAGTGGCCGACCGATTGCCGTGACGGTTCCACGGCGTCGATGGCGAGGGTGGAGACGGAAGTGCCCGCAACGGCGCCGCGATAGACCAGCGAGATTTCGAGTACGCGCTCGATTTGCTTGTAGTAATAGAAAGCCTTGATCTCGCGGCCGCCGAGGCGGACAACTTCGTTGACGCGGTGACGGCAGTGACGCATATCACCGCGACAGATGCCGCATTCCGGTTTGGCATAGAGGAATCCGAGTGAGCATTCTTTGTAGATGCCAGCATCAATACCGGTCTTGATTTCTTCAGCATTGGCTTGACTGCGATGCCAGTAAAACAGCGCCCGCAGCCAGGGAACACCGGCGCGGTTTATGATCTCGCCCCGGAACACGCGTCCGATCGGCAACTCGTTTTTCTTATGACCGATCAGGACCGGCGAGTCGACTACCAGTTCGGCGAGTTGCGCGAGCTCTTCGCGGGCGAAACATCCACCCTGCGTGTTTACCTGATTTGATGCGGCCATAAGGACGCCTATGTAGACCGAATCTGCAGTTGCCGGTTGGGCAGGTCTGATGGTGCGGTTGATTTCCTCGATAAGAGCGGTCTTGTCGTCATCGCGTTGTCCAAAAGCGGTAACGGCAAGACGACCGGTGAGATTTTCCACATCTCCTCCAGATGAGTTGAAAGTCTTCTACCCATTGGACCGGAGATTAATTTCTACAGGGGAGCTACAGGATTCTGGAACAGGGATACAATCTGACTGGAAGCGTTCTGAAGAACCCGTAAATTATGTGCAAGGGTATGCAGCACTGGAGCTTGTGTCTATGAAGTACTAATTTAGATATGGACTGCATCGCATTGTCTTGCAATTACTTATCGAGCGGAATTCGGAAGTTCGAGAAGTGGCACAGTTAGTGCTATAGTAGGTATCGAAAGAAGGAGATCTTTGAATGGAAAGAGCTTTCAACATCGTCAAGCTAATCTCGCTGGTGGCTCTCGTGGTGGTAGCGCTGCTCTGCTTCAGCTACACGCACGCGTATGGATACAGTGCGGCAGTTGGTATCGGCAAGCCAGCTGATTCTGTAGTGACCAGCAATACCGGTAACGGAGTCAACACCGGGATTGACTATCTGGGCCACAATTGGGACCGTGATACCTACGTGTCTGATGCCGACAATTCGGACAACGGCCTGCCGCCATCAACTGTGCCCGAACCGGGAACGTTGATTCTGCTCGGGTCGGGACTGCTCGGTCTCGCTCGATACACGAGACGGCGGAGTTAGACCTCACCGATTCGAAAACCCGGCAGCGGTGTTTTCGAGGTCGCTGACTTCGCCGCCCAAAGAGCCAATGCGATGGCCATAACGGCATCGCAATGTTCGTTTTGTATCCAGTTTACTTCCCGCAATTCGTCAATCAAGCTCCAATAATCGCTCTCCCCTGCTCCGGTTTCATAGTACGGCACGCCAATGTGGCCAGCCTCGAACTCCGATTGCAGATGAGTCAGTAGTTCCGCTTTTGAGCGCGCCGTGAAGACAAACCCTATCGGTGCAATATCCACCAATTCCGAAATCACCACATCACCAAGCCCCGTCGAGTCGATGATCGTATCGCCGCCGTACTCGCGTTTGCGCCGGCGAATCGTTTCATACACGCAAGGCCAATCGCGTTTCTGAAAACGTTCGATCTTCACGAGTTGATACGGTTTCGTAGTTACGTCAATAGTAGCGCCGACGGTGTGTGTGAGCTTGCGTGCGAGATCCCATCCGGTAACGTAGCGATGGTCGACCTGGCGTGGGCACAGCCCTGTAGCTGATGACAGCGCTCGCTGGATTGCCGCCTCATTGAGGATCTCATTGCCGGAATCGACGAACATACCACGGATATTTTGCTCGATGCGTTGTGCTGAAAGCGTGCGGACTCGATCGTCAAGGAACTTCCGGCTGATGTGCGGATTCTCGTATGTTGATCCGGCCTGTGTGTAACCGGTAGATTTGTCACCCTTGAGTGCATTGTATTTCTTGAAAAACCAATTACGTCCGCACGGCGTCGAGACCAGATCCATCATTCCGCAGCGATCAGCAAGACGCATGGTGAGAACTTCCTCTACGACGTACTCGGGATGCAATTCGAAAGCGACCTCATCGAAGTTGATATAGTCGTAGTCGTTGCCGAGGATATATTCGCCGCGGTTTTGCGAGGTCCGCGCTGTGATTTCCGCACCATTCCCAAACACCAGGGTCGGAAACGGCGTGTGGGTGATGTTGTCGACCAGTAATTCAATCAGCTTTGTGCCGCGGATCAGTGCGAGGATATTATTGAAAATGATACTTGATTGATCCTGCGTGATTGAAATGTTCATCGCGCGATAGCGATTAATATGATCATATCGACGGTCGCGAATTCGATAGATGGCGCGGTGAAGAAATTTTGCGGCCTGAATCCGCGATTTGCCCCAACGGTTGCCGGTAACAAGCAGGTTCTGCGGCCTGGTTGAATTCTTCAGCCAGCGCTGTTGACCTTCGTGCGGCTCAAATTCGAGGATCTCCCTGCAGAACGTGACCGGATCGGTGACTGACAGGCGCCAAGGATTGTGCACGGAGCGTTTGGGTTTGTATTTCATTGAGAGCTTTCATGTCGGAGCCAGAGATTTCGCCCTCACCCTTGCTCCCTCTCTCCCGCAAGGCGGGACCTTTTCGGCCATTGGGAGAGGGAAAAGAGCGCAAAGCTGGATACCGGCCTTCGCCGGTATGACAAGTTAATGCGGCGTGAGCTTTCCCGCTTACGACAGCCGTGCCAATTCGTTGATCGCCTCTTCGCGGGTGATCAGGTTGTTGGTCATCTTGGTGATAATGTTTTCAAGCTGAATCTTCTCGGCTTGCGCGCGTTCGGTCAGACCGATGTGGGCGCGATTCTCGAAACGGAACTGCACCTCGGCGCTGATGCCGTGCAATGCCAACTCGACATTGGCGATCCAGTTCAAGAGCGAGGCTGCGGCGTTCTGCACCGTCGCCACCTGCCGTTGTACCAGTTCATACTTGAATTCCGCCCAGTTGTGCGTCGTGCCGTAGGCATAACCAAGCATGAACGGCGCGAGATGCGTTCCCGCGCAGATGTCCTCGATCATCGCTTTGTGGTTCATGTACCACGCGGTTGACGAGGAATTGCGATTCGAAGGTCCAATGTACTCGATGGCGACATCGTTCCAGGTTACCGGATTTTTGTCGGGTCCGAAGTCGCGCATCATCTCGACCGTGTCGTCGAAGTAGTTGTTCGCGCGCGTAAAATAGTCGGCATCTGTTTCGTCGGAGCGTTTTTCCGGCGGCGTGATCTTGACATGAATACGGTGGTATCCCGCCGAACGCATCGAGCGGAACATGTCGTTCACCAACGTTTGCTCCACCCGTGCCACAAACGGAAACGCCGCCAACAGCGACCGTCCGGTGACGCTACCGGGCTGCGCGCCGAGACCATAATAAAATGTTGAGGCGGGATTGAGCTGTGTGCGGTGGTTTTCGATCTCCTGATAGATTTGGCACTCTTCGCCCTGCGCTTCGATGACGATGTTGCGCATATCGGCAAGCAGAAAGCGATCGACGGAAGAATTCGACGGCGACAACTGCAGTTCGCCGCAGACGGCGCCATCGGTGAAGAGCGACTCGAAGAACTGCAACAGCAATTCGCGGAATCCGCCGCGCTTGAGCAATCCGTTACGGTAGATACGTTGATCGAGCTGGTGCAGGGTCGCGCGAATCTCCCGGTCTTCCGACTCCGACATTGCTCCGCTGATTTGATAGTCGAATCGCGCCGAGCAAAGCCGCACCCAGGTCCAGATGACGGCGTTGAGCATCGGAATGTTGTCCCGTAGATATCGGTATAGTTCCAGCCGGGCGCGTCCGGTATCCCAAGGGTAAAGGGTTAATTGACGCTCAAGATCGAGGTTGAGCGACTTGAGACGCGGTTTGGCTTTGATGCCCGGCGGCAACTGGGCGGTTTTGGCTCGGTTTTTGGCAATTTCTCGGTTCGGCGCAGTTTTGTCTTTTTTAGACCAAAGTTTGATTGGCATGATAGGTCCTCCTATTTACTGGAGGCGGCATTAATATCGAGTATAAAGCTACAGATTTCGAAATATTGCTTGCGCGGCGAATGCGACTGTGGTATATAGGGTTTGAGTACAAAATGCCCCGGAAACGGGACCCATAGATTGTGCAACAACGAGTGTTGTTTGCTTGATTCCAACACAAGCCAAAAGCATTCAAAGATCTCCAACTTGTGTTCCCCGCAATAATCAACAAGCAGCACTCGTTTTTATTTGCCTGCTCCGCAAATCGTGCGTTGACCTAAGTCATTCCCTTTGAATGAATTGACATTCCTGTGACGATTGGATGACCGTGACTCCAGCGCAGAATCTGCTTCTAAATCGGAGCTTCGAAGTGGCGGATTTAATTAGGCTATAAATGACAATGACTTAGAGGAATTACCGATGGGTCAAACTTTGGCATGGGTTTTGATAATATATAGCATCGAAGTGAGTTAAAACCGTGTCATCGAACAGTAATGTTAAACGATAATTCACTTCAGACGTTTTGCATTACCGATAAGCGAGGGATCGTAAAAAAGTCCCTCGCTGAAAATGATGACCGAATGAAGAAGGAATAAGTTAGCCTCTAAACGCTTTTCGATAGCCCACCTTAATAGACCTTGAGTTACCGGGTTAGTAGTGACGACAAGTTGCTCAAACGGAAAACCCGAGTCGGAGCCCTCTGACTCGGGTTTTGCATTTGGGAGGAGTCGGCACACGCGCGTTACGATGATCTTTCCTTCAACTCGACGCTAATTACGTGAAGTTCGCTGCTTCCAACATTTTCCAATGAATGTGGCGGCAAGGGAGCGGACCACACAGTTGTGGGAGGTACCTTGAAGGACTCTATCGTTCGCGAGTCAAGGAGGACCTTTCCGTCACTGTCATATCGCACGAAATCACTCCAGCTCAACACATACAGCACAGCCGGCCATCGATGTGTATGTACGGGAGTGCGACCGCCGGGAGGAATACGCGTATCGAGTACTTTTGTCCTCTCATTCTCCAATAGTAATTGATGGTTTTCAGGCGCAGCGATGAGCGCGTCGAGCTCGTCGGGCCAATCTGAATTCGGTGTATTTGGAGCGAAGTCGGAGTTCATCGACATAATTTCCTTCGAATCTAAAACAGTGGAGTAAGTTGTCGGTCGCAGTATTTTGTTAAGCCGATAGCCAATAGAGGGAGAAGCGAGCTTCTGGTACGCCCTAAAACTCCTCCGCTTCCCCATAGAAATAGTACACGCGGTCAAGAGCGTCCTGTAGAGCTAACGCTTCCTTGGCTTGCTTCTCGGGCGACTTGCGCACCTTGCGCTTGGGGGTGTCTGCTTTCTTCTTCTCGGGGACTGTCATCAGAGTCTCTTCCACCTTCTCGACAAAGGTCGGCCATTCCTTGTGCAGCGGTTGCGAGGTATCATAAATAACCTGAATGGTCTTGGCCGCAGAAGTCGCCAGCATTGATTTGTCCATCATCTCGAAGTATGTCCGCGGTAGCGGCAATAATATCGATACAAACAATGCAGTACCGACTATCAGCCAGCCGCGAATGGCGCCGACAATCGCGCCGCCCCATTTGTCGCGTTCGCCGAGCTGTTGGACGGACACGAGCTTCTCGAGAATTTTGGCGATGACTTTGAAAATGGCGTAGATCAGTCCAAGCACGATGATGTAGGAGATGACGGCAACGGTGATGGGCGAGGCATCAATCGCAGAAGCGACTTCTTCGGCAACGAAGTCGAGTTTGCCGGTGGATATCACCAGCGCCGCTCCGAGTCCAAGCAGCGCCATCAGTTCTTTCAGAAAGCCTTTTTTCGTGCCGATGAAGACAAAGCCCAGCACACCCAACAACGCGATCAGATTAAATACCATTATCCCCTCCGAGGTCTGAATCCAGCGACACAACTACGGTATCGCGACCAGCCGGTATAGGTTCAGTCTGCACAATCGCCGCGCAAGATCTGCCCGGCGCAGAGAACAATCGAAGTAATACCATCGGCCCGGCACAAAGCATTCCAAATCAGCCGGGAGCCGAAATCTGATGAAAATGTGAGTGAGTTGACGATATTGGGCAAGAAAAAAATGTGTTGAAAGAATGCGGGCTACGGGAGCCACTCGTCTGGGACGGTTGCGAAACTCGAATCTTGTCATTCCGAGCGCAGCGAGGAATCTGTAAGTTGTTCAACAACTTTTGTAACAGATCCTTCGCCTGCGTAGCGGCTCAGGATGACATTACTGGAGGCCCCTTCAAAAGTCCCTGTTTAGCGTCCTAAATCGTCAGGTATGGTCTCCGGAATCAGTCGGACTTGAGATGCTTGACAAACGAGGCTATATCCGGCGCCTTATACAGTGCCGTCCCGGCGACCAGAACATCCACGCCGGCCGCTTTGGCCAGAGGCGCAGACTCCAGATTGATTCCGCCGTCGATAGAAATGAGATACTTGTAGCCATGCTTCTTGCGCCATTCTACGGCTGTCCGGACTTTGCTTAAGACATCGCCGATGAACTTCTGCCCGCCAAAACCGGCATACACCGACATTACCAGGAATAAGTCAATATGCGCGAACAGCGGGAAATAGTCCTCGATCGGCGCATCTGGATTGAGCGAAATCCCCGGCCGTGCCCCTTTGCGGCGGATTTCCTGAAGGATATCGGTGTCGTGCTTGATCACTTCGCCGTGAACGGTAAGATAATCAGCGCCGGCATCGATGTAGGCATCAACATACTTTTCCGGATTGGAGATCATCAGATGGACATCCAGCGGAAGATCCGAGATACCGTTGACCTGTTTGATGATGAACGGACCGAAGCTCAAATTGGGAACGAAGTGGCCATCCATGACGTCGCAATGCAACCAGTCGACGCCGGCGGCTTCCACATCGCGGATCTGCTCACCCAGTCTGGTGAAGTCAGCGGCAAGAATCGATGGTGCGACAATTGTCATGGGAATGATAATAGTGATGTAGATTCGCGGAAGCAAGTGAGGAATGCATGGTTACGTCTCACAATTGCAGCGGCAGGACGGAAAGTTGAATTATCTCCGCGAAGTTTTTTGGCACTTCTGTGAAAGAGGCACACCCGCTGTACAATGCGCGCGAAGAATTGGAAAGCAGTTTTGGCAATTGAATACGTACGGCGAGAGTGAATTCGTGTACCAATGGGTGCCTTCAAGGGGATCAAACAACTTGTGTTCTCTGGTTGACATTTTTCGCTAATTGAATATCTTGCACTGAAGCAACATATATCCATTAACTCCATTTCCTCCTATTTACTCGGAAGGAGCAGTCATGAAGCTCGTTAGCCCGACAAACTGGACATTGGCACTGGTCTGCATGTGCTTGACCGCAACACTACTGGCAGACGTTCCGCTTATGCTCTCTCACCAGGGGCGCTTAACGGATGGGGCGGGTGATCCGGTCGCGGATGGACCCTACCTTATCAAGTTCACGATCTACGATGATGAAGTGGCAGGAGTAGCTCTGTGGAACTCCGGGTTCCAAAACATCCAAGTCACCGATGGTCTGTTTAGCTACCTACTGGGTTCAAATGTCGCATTTCCGAATGGGCTATTCTCCGGCGTTGGCGAGCGTTGGCTGGGAGTGACGGTTGGAGTAGATCCCGAAATCGTACCGCGAAGCCGAATCGTATCGACTGCCTATTCACTTCAAGCGCAAAGAGCTGACACAGCGTCGTGGGGCGGGTTGACAGGTGTACCGGCAGGATTTGCAGATAACGTCGACAATGATGCCGGCGGCGATATCACCGGTGTAACCGCTGGCAGCGGCCTCTCTGGAGGAGGGGCTTCAGGATCAGTAGGTTTGAGTGTCGACTTCAATGTAACGCAGCAACGGGTGACCGGTGTCGCACCTGGTGGGACAGCAATTACAGGAATCAACTCTAATGGCTCAGTACAAACGGCGCCATTCGGCGATGGTGATATAACCGCTGTGACAGCCGGAAGCGGACTTTCCGGCGGCGGGGCCTCTGGATCTGTGAATTTGAGCTTAGCATCGTCGATTAGCACGAGTCATACATTTGAGAACTCTCTCACCATCGGAGACAGCACTTTCAGGGCTGATCCCAACGGCATCGTGATCGGTAGGAACATGAGTCCTTCGTCGTCATACCTCATGCAGAGCTGGCGAAATTACAGTAGCGGCATCGCGCGTTATGGCAGCTACTTAAATCTGACGAATTCGCTTGGCGGGTCGATGTATGGCGTCCTTGCCGAGCTAAGCCGCCCTGTAGGTGTTGCTGGCAATTCTTATGCCTTGCGTGGCGAGGCGATAGGCGACGGCAATGGGCGCTATGGAGTTTACGGATACGCCGCAACCGCTGACGCTGCGCTTGCGACAGGTACTTCGGTCGCCGTGTACGGGCAAGCCACAGACGGGGCAACCGCCTATGGCGTATATGGAAATGCAGTTTCGGCAACCACCAACTGGGCCGGCTACTTTGCCGGAAACGCCAATGTAACGGGTACACTCTCCAAAGGCGGAGGCGCATTCCGTATCGACCACCCGCTTGATCCGGAGAACAAGTACCTGCAACATTCGTTCGTCGAGTCACCGGATATGATGAATATCTACAATGGAAATATCATGACGGATGACCAGGGATATGCAACAGTGGAGATGCCGTCATATTTTGATGTACTGAATCGCGATTATCGTTACCAATTGACCGTGATGGGGCAGTTTGCGCAGGCGATTGTTGCGCAAAAGCTCGTCGACAGGCGATTTGTCATTCAAACTGACAAACCGAATGTGGAGGTATCCTGGCAGGTGACGGGGATTCGTCAGGACAAATGGGCGGAGGCGAATCGTATACAGGTCGAAGTCGATAAACTACCTGAGCAGCGCGGAAAATATGTTCATCCACTGGAATGGAATCTAAGCGATGATCGTGGAATTGACTGGGAGATGAACAAATCCGCAATGGAAAGTAACGACTAGGATTAGCAGAGTTAATCCGTTTTCGACACCGTCAGCTTGACGGTTTCGCCGCGCATCACCTGTTCGTTGCGCTCCGGTTTCTGCTCAAGTACAGTATTTGGAAGATACCGGTCTTCCTTTTTGCGCTTGATGTCGCCCAGAATGAGGCCGAGATCTTCAATGCGTTCCCGCGCCAGTTCCAGCGGAAGACCCAGCAATGAGGGCATTGTGATCACACCGGTCTCGCCTCCCTGATTGACGGCAATTGACACTTTGCTGCCCAATGGCAACAGCGTCCCCTTGGAGGGTATAGTTTCGATAGCAGTGTTCTTTGCTAGCGTATCAACTCGCACCCAGTAAATGTCGCCGGCGGCAAAGCCCGATTTCTGCAAAGCGATATTCGCCTGCGCCAGCGGCAAACCAAACACATCAGGGATTTCGGCGACGCGCAGGCCGGCTGAGACAACGACTTTGATGCCACGCCCCGACTTGATCATCGTGCCGGCTTCGGGTACTTGCGTCAGGATAACTCCCTCCGGCTTGTCGGAGGAGAATTCGCGTCCGGCGATTTCGAGCGAAACATCGTTTTTGGCAGCAAGATCGTCAGCCTCGAATTCTGTCTTGCCGACGAATGAAGGCACGGGGAATTCTTCACTGTGACGGGTGATGGTGGGCATGATCAGGC
>CAUJJY010000350.1 GCA_963205155.1 Candidatus Zixiibacteriota bacterium
TAAGAGGTTGATACCTGTAAACGTAAAACTGCGAACGAATTTAAAATGCTCTAAGGCAAGATCACCCCAGAAGAAAGGAGATTCTTGCTTGTGACCCTGAAAATAGTCACGATCGTCACCGCTAAGCAAAGAGTACAGCTGTTTTGTGAACCGGGAAGTAAAGCGTTCCGATCCCCAGTAGAGGTTGTCGCGGTTTCGCCCGTGGGCGGCGTTAATAACAGGATATCTTCCGAATATTTCCTGAAACTTGACGAAGCCTCGCTCGATGTCAGCTCTCTGCATGCTTTCCATGCCAGCGCCGTGAAATGCCATCTCAAATCCGCGTCGCTGCAGCTCCAACATATATGCGGCATAGGCGGGGTTTTCGAGGGTGTCAGAGCCTCTGTAATCGCTGGCGCCGTCAAAACCAACGCTCCAGACTGACTTGGTTGTATAGATCCCAAGTTCAGATAGATAATCGTAAAGGGGGCGAATTGAAGCCAAAGTCGCGACATCGGTATCGTCGAAAACGGAAAATGCGCAACGCTTGCCGCCGGGAAAAGTGAGTTTCATTCCGGCCCCAGACCACCCGCTGCGTCGGCGTAGCCTCGGGTAATATAAGCGCCAGCAAAGATGCTATTGAAGTCATACTCATTCTTGACGCTGTGAAACCCCGCCCATATAGTTGAGGGCAGCTTAAGGAAGGCGGTCTTCGCCAATGCTTTGCGAAGACTCGGCTGATCGCCGGAGAACATGATTATGTCAACACCTTCGGAATGGCCTCGATGTACGAAGTAATCCACCAAGCCTTTTAGGACTTGCGGATCGTCGCTTTCCCAAAAGGCATCGATTACATTGAGAGCACGTAATCCATCAAGCTGTCCACCATCGTTGTATTTCTTGATCGTGTACATCCCCCAAGCCCGGACGACATTGGATCCCGGATAGATTATCTTCCTCCAGCCTTTTGCGGTAGGGAACTGCCAGTTCAAATAATCAGCTCGTCGAACGTTTGTCAGGGTGTACATTGATCGTTCATTCTGCCAGAGCTTGTCGATTCTGGAATCGAATGTTGAGACCTCTTCAACTGGAATTTCCTTGCCGTTCTTAATCGAAGTACGTACTGAAGAAAAGCCCTGCCAGGTTTTGATTCCTAAGGACATCGGTCCTCGAAGCAATCTTAGAGCCATACCGGCGCTTGAGCGAAGCGGTGCAGGAACAAAGCGCTCGACCTTTTCGCCGCTCATTCCTGCGAGGAACGCTGATGGATTCACTATATGAATGTAGTCTGCGATCTTTCCGGGCCATACCCAGTTCGTTGCCTTAAAAGCCTTGATGGATGGTTCTACACGTGCGACGCCGGTTACGATGGGAAGAGAATTCGTGATGCAAGATGCCAGTTTCCTGGCGATTCCCATCCCCCGAAACTCCGGAAAGACGTGGATTCCACCCAGCCAGTAGGAAAGTAGTTCCTCACCATTGATCCACAACATGAATGGAGTAGACGTGACGTGACCAATGACGACACCATCGTGAATGGCAATCGCTGTCGGGGACGGGCCGTTAGCATACGGATTCTGTGATATTACTCCACTCGGCAATAATTCTTCTGAACCTGCTTGGTTACTGCCGACACCAAATACCTGGTGACAGAAAGCATCGACGAGTTGCTTCTCCGTGCCGTGGTCACATAGCCTGACTTCCACCGCGAGGCTTCCTCACTTCCTGAATATTCAATTCTCGACACACATTGTATCGGTTGAGTACGCGAGAGCAATGAATTTGTTGGCGTTCGAATGAGGTCGAACACTCGGATCGCTTGAGCTTCTCCAGTGAATGTTGCGGACTGAAACACCTCGAAAGAAAATCAATACTCCGACATGGTTAAAATCGATTAGTTCTCGGGTTCACATCTACTCGATTGCGAAATTTGGACACAATCTTTCGATAAGGTTGCCTTTTGTAATTGGCGGTCGATATGATAATAGAGCCGAGTTCAAAGATAGACCAATACCAGCGATAAATTGCTTGCTATGCACCAGTTTCGGTGGTATCTTATTGAGCTATAACGTTTAACTAATGAGGACTCGGGCGGGGTATAAGTTGTCGGCTAACATTTCTCCAAGTGGAAGGGTTCTGTTGCGGAGAGTATCAGAGTATACTGACGATTGCGAAGGTGTCTGGACCGACTACATCAAGAGTTCGCCACAAGCGTCAATAGCGCATCAAATCGGCTTCAGGAAAGTGATCAAGGAAGGACTGGGTAACAGCCCGATCTATCTGATGGTTCGCGAAAATGATCGAATATCCGGTGTTTTACCACTATTCCTGGTTCGAACGTGGTGGAATGTCACCTACTTGATTTCAGTGCCGTGGCTGGACTACGGTGGAATCTGTGCTGACAATCTCGATTCTGAAGCACTTTTGTTGGAGAAAGCACAACAAATTGCGGAACGGGAGAAGGCGGTTTTCATCGAACTGCGATCGGAGCGAAGAAGTAAACAACAGCTGGACGACCTCCATCAACGGGTGACATTCTTGATGGATTTGACCCCCGGTAGTGAAGTGATCTGGAAGTCCTTTGATCCTAAGCTTAGGAACCAGATTCGCAAGTCCCAGAACTCCGGGTTGACCGTCCAGTACGGGCACCTCGAATTGCTCGATGAGTTTTACAAGGTATTTGCTTGGAAGATGCATGAATTGGGTACTCCGGTGTGGGGCAAAAAACTCTTCGCCGGACTCTTAATGGAATTTCCGGACTCCGTGGAGATCGCATTAGTGAAACAGGGTGAAACGACAATTACCGGGGCATTACTACTCTCGCATAAAGATCGCCTTTACGTCCCATCGGCTGCCTCGTACCGAAAGTACCTGAAGATGTGCCCATATCACGCGTTGTATTGGAACGTGATTGACCGGGGTAGCCGGACGGGATACAAATATTTCGATTTTGGTCGTTCAACAATAGACTCTTCAACGTATCACTTCAAGAAACAGTGGGTAAGCACCCCAACGCCATTGGAATGGCAGTATTCACTGCATCGCATCTCGGAGATTCCGCAAATCAATCCGAGTAATCCTAAGTATCGATTTGCAAAGTGGTTGTGGAGCCATTTACCGCTTTCGGCCGCAAATCTCTTGGGGCCGTCAGTAATCAGGAACTTCCCGTAGGATTTAACAGGAATTATTGGGCAAGTTTGCATGAATCATTATCTCGTCGCACCAGCCGGTACACCGATCGTCTTTGGTGAATTAGTCAAGACTTTGTACGATCG
Organism: Candidatus Zixiibacteriota bacterium; assembly: GCA_963205155.1. Lineage (GTDB taxonomy): Bacteria > Zixibacteria > MSB-5A5 > CAIYYT01 > CAIYYT01 > JADJGC01. The sequence goes on from CAUJJY010000350.1 coordinate 3,255, forward strand.
TTTCAAGAGCGAGTCTCATGCCATTAGTCTTTCAAAGAAGATCCAGAGTTTCACCGGATCGCGACACTGTTACTTTCTTAACTCTGGTCGAACTGCGCAGACCGTTCTTTTGAGTGCAATGCGCAGCATCGCCGATGATAATCGCAAAGAAGTGATTCTTCCCGCATACACCTGTTATTCAGTGGCGGCTGCCACAGTGAGGGCAGGACTCAAGATTCGTCTCGTGGACGTTGACCCCGCTAATTTTGATTTTGATTTTGAAGATTTGGGTAATGTCGATGGTGGCCGCGTCTTGGCAGCACTTGGATGCAACCTGTTCGGAGTACTTAACGATTGGGACCGCCTTAACGAAATCGCTCAACTGGGGCAATATTTCCTTGTCGATGATGGTGCACAGTCGTTTGGAGCTTCCTATAAGGGAAGGGCTTCGGGAACGTTGGGGACTGCCGGCTTCTACAGTTTAGGACGTGGCAAAGCTTTGACGACTTACAACGGCGGTATTCTTGTCACCAACAATAAGGAAATCGCCAGCCAGTTGGACGAGATCGTCAGTAACCTGCCGGCGGCCGGGTTACTGCAGGAGTCAGTCGTTTACGTCAAAATGATGATGTATTCAATGTTTATTCGACCAAGTCTCTACTGGATCCCAGCATCGCTGCCATTCCTCGGTCTCGGAGAAACTCTGTATGAAGATGACTTCGGAATGAGCCGTTTGTCGTCGGTACAGACCGTCGCGGGTTCTGTGATCTTTGAAAGCATACTATATTTTCATACATTGCGTGCAGAGAATGCGATGGAGTTGGCGAGTGAAGTTCTGGATCTTGGAAAGTTTGAGATTCCCGGATGGGATGCCAAGAATTGTCCACCATACTTGCGTCTTCCGGTACTCGCGCCAGATCGCGATTCGCGAGAGCGCGCTATCGAAGAACTCCGCTCCGTCGGCATCGTCGCGACCAGAATGTACCCGAGCACCGTTCGCGACATCCCTGGTATTGAGCCCCATCTTGCTTCGAACAGGTCCGATTTCCCCGGTGCGCGGCAACTGGTGGATCGTCTCTTTACTCTGCCGACGCATCCCTACCTCACCGAACAGGATTTTGACAACATTGTGGCCGGTCTGCGCAGAATCTAAAACTGCTGGTTTCTGAAGAATGCGCCGAATCATCAAGCAACTACTTGCCGCCGTGCTTTACTATTCGGGACTTTTGGCTCTACTCGACTTCTGCGCGTTAAAGTTTGCCGTTCGATCACACTCCGTTTTGTTAATGTACCATCGCGTACTGGACGACCCGTTTTCTGAAGCTGAGTATGCCCAGACCGGAACGGCAGTTTCGACCGAGGCGTTTAGGGCGCAAATCGCATTTCTAGCTAAGAGATTTGCAGTCATGACTGCCGGCGATTACATTGGAATGCTCTCAAGTGGTCAGCCGTTGCCGAAGAAGTGCGCCGTAGTCACTTTTGACGATGGCTGGGTTGATAATCTCGAAAATGCCTTTCCGATTCTTAAACAATACAATGTTCCCGCCACAATATTCGTCTGCACCGACTTCGTCAATACCGGCAAAAAGCTCTGGTTTCACGAAATACTTCACTCGATTAAATGGCAGAAGTTGACCTCCGAGCAACTCTCACAAGCCCTCGCCAAGTTCCAAAACGAATCTTCCGTACGGTCGACCAGGACAATGTCGCTTTCGGAGCATATTTCGACGGACGTGCTCATCGACAATTTCTTTCACCTTGCAAAAGAGCTCAACGCCGATCAACTTGAAAACTTAGCAACCGACTTAAGCCGGGTTAGCGGCAAAACCGATGAATACTGGATGCAAAAGAGGTTTAGTCTGAATTGGGAGGAGATAACGGCGATGGAACAATCGGTAATCGAGATTGGCTCGCACGGCAAATCCCATCGATTATTGACTTCGATCCCTGACCATGAGGTTGTTAGCGAGTTGAGCGAGTCTAAGTTGCAGATTGAGAAGAGACTGGGCAAAAAAGTCCGGACATTTGCTTATCCAAACGGTTCATATGACGAGAATATCAAGAGGATGACCGCTGAAGCCGGCTATGAAGGGGCCTTCGCCGTCAGCTCTGAGACGAGCGCTTCAGACCTCTTCGCAGTCCCGCGCACCGGTGTCCACGAGGGTGCGAATGCCGGCTTTAACGGGCGCTTTTCGCGGGCAACTTGGGCTTTGGCGTTGAGTCCGGCACGAAGAGTCTGGTTCGGTGGAAGTAAGAACTCATCCAGTCAGGGTTATTAGCGAAACAAGCGCGAAGTTGAGACAATTATTGTGCGGTGGTTCTAAGAAAATATGAAAACGAACAAGATAAATCTGCTTCACGTTGTCCTCGAGATGGGGATCGGTGGACTACAGCGCCTGATTACCGACACGACGCTCGCAATGGATCGTGAGCGGTTCAATATTGAAGTGGTTTGCCTTGATGAGCTCGGTTGTTTTGCCGAGGTTCTCCAATCCAATGGAATCACTGTGACTTTGCTCCGCCGCCATGATCGGCATCTTGCACTCTATCCGTTTCGACTTGCACGATTCATGAGACAGCGAAAAGTTCACGTTGTGCATATGCACCCCGGCAGTTTTATCTTTGGCATCCTTGCGGCAGTTCTGGCGCGCGTCCCAGTCACAGTTTACACCGAACACGGCCGCGCGGTGCCGGAGCACCCGTTGCGAATCAAAGAAGACAGAGTGTCGGGAGTCTTTGTAGATCGTATCATTGCGGTCTCAAAGGAACTGGAACTTTATTTGGCTGACACTATTAAGCTGCCGGCGCACAAGATTTGCACGGTAGTCAACGGCATAAGAGTTTCGGAGTTTGTACAACGACCCAAGGATCCACAGTTGCTTGGGGAGTTTGGCATTGCTCCGGAGACCAAGGTTCTAGGCACTGTGGCTCGTTTAGATCCAGTCAAGGATCAAATCACAATGATTGAGGCAGTCAAGAAGGTTCGCGAGACAATTCCAAATGTGCGATTATTGCTGGTTGGAGATGGTCCTGAACGCACGGCGTTGGAAGACTTTGCTCAGGCCAACGGACTGGATAAGAATGTCACGATTACCGGGCAACGCAACGACGTACCCAAGATGATTAATCTCTTCGACTTGTTTCTGTTGTCGTCTTTGAGAGAGGGCACAAGCATTTCTCTACTCGAAGCGATGTCTTCCGGTGTCGCACCTATTGTCACGAATGTCGGCGGCAATCCGGCAATCGTCAATGCCGGAGTCGATGGCCTCCTTGTGGAACCCCGTGATCCGAGAGCTATGGCGGATGCCATCACGGGACTGCTGCTCGACGATGTGAGGCGGAAGAACTTGGCAAATGCAGCCGCAATGAAGGTGCGTCAGCAGTACAGTATCGAAAATATGGTGCGACAATATGTCCACATCTATGAAGAGCACCTCGGCAAGAAGCGGCGTTCTCGTTACCTTGTGCGGCGGCACGCCGGCAATGGTCAATAGGCGTCCGTGAACGCAACAATGACGGCGGAACAAATCAACGGAATAAGCACTTGAATACGACCGAGATCATCCTTCTGACAATCTTCGTTCTTGCAGCAGCCGAGATTCTTTGGTCATATCTCGGCTATCCGCTGTTTCTCCTGGTTTGTTCGCGATTTGTGCGTCGCCAGACGCAGCTCAAAGAGTGGCTCCCGGAAGTGACAGTCGTGATTACGGCTCACAACGAAGAGAAGCGCATTGCTCAAAAGATCGAGAATACCCTGGCGCTCGATTACCCTAAAGATAAACTTCATGTCACCGTCGTGTCGGATGCATCAACCGATGGAACCGAAGAAATTGTACGGAGCTATGCCGATCGAGGAGTCTCTCTTAAGATCATTCCCGAACGTCGGGGCAAGCATTATGGACAGGGAAAGGGCGTCGCATCGGCATCGACCGATATCGTTGTTCTTTCTGACGCTACAACCTTCCTTAAGAGTGATGCGGTAAGACTCATTGTTCAGAATTATGCCGATCCGAGCATCGGCTGCGTGTCTGGATGCGACGATGTCAAAGAGCAGCATGATAGTTCAGTCGGCGAAGGGGCATATGTGCGGTATGAAATGGCGCTGCGCCGTCTGGAAAGCCGCGTATCCTCTTTGATTGGCGCCAGTGGGTCGTTCTTTTCGGTGAGAAAGGACCTCTGTGATACCTGGATCGATGACATGTCCAGCGACTTTTACCTTCCGCTCACGTGTTACATTAAAGGTTACCGTTCCATCCTGGACGAAAGGGCCGTCGGCTATTACAGCGTGCTCCACGATCCATCGCGTGAATTTCAGCGTAAATTGCGAACCATCGTACACGGCTTGGAGGTCCTGTTTCATTTCAAGCGCGTGTTGAATCCATTCAAATATGGACTGTATTCGATCCAACTGTTGAGCCATAAACTTTGTCGGTGGCTGGTGCCGTTCGCCATGCTGGCCGCCTTGATCAGCAATATCTTGCTGCTGCCTTATGGCGTCGTCTATCAAATGGTGTTTGTGCTTCACATCGCTACATACATTCTGGCCGCTGCGGCGTTCCTCTATAAGCCCGTCCAGAATCTGACAATATTTAAGATCCCGCTTTTCTTTGTAATGGTGAATGTCTCGATTCTGCTTGCATGGTACAAATTCCTCCAAGGCGAAAAGTACGTGGTATGGAAAGCAACAGAAAGATAGCGGTCTGCCATATCATCTCCGGCGACCTTTGGGCGGGTGCTGAAGCGCAAGCTTTTACGATGATGACTGGGCTTAATAAACTTCCTGCTGTCGATGTTTCAGCCATTGTCTTGAATCAGGGCAAGCTCGTGCAGAAGCTGAAGGAAACGAATATTCCGGTTGCTGTGATCGATGAAAGCAAGTACAGTTTCCTGCAGATACTTAAAATAGCTGGCGAGATTGTCGTTTCGCGGCAGGCGGATATTCTTCATTCACATCGATACAAGGAGAACTTGGTCGCCGCAATGATCAAGCGACGCGGACACGCAGTGCATTTGGTGCAAACAGTGCATGGAGTACAGGAGCGATTGAGCGGAATAAAGAGTCTGAAGATTGCGGCCTACGGGAAACTCAATGAATTTGTCTCCAAGCGGTACTTTGACCGCATTCTTGCCGTATCCCGCGATATTAATGGAACATTGACTGGGATTTACGGGACAGAAGCAATGCGCCATATTGCCAATGCCATTGACCTCGATCAGATAAAGACCGTTAAATCTTCGACTGAAACTCGCAAGGAGCTGGGACTTCGGAGTGACGAGCTTGTAGTCGGTGCAGTCGGCCGCATGGTGGCAATCAAGGGGTTCGATATATTCTTGAGAACGGCTCAAGCAGTATTGAAGTCATCACCAAGAACGAAATTTGTGCTCGTCGGTGACGGACCAGAAAGCGAAAATCTCAAGAAGCTTTGCAGCGATCTCGGGATTTCGGAACAGGTAGTTTTTGCAGGCTTTCGTGACGATATTCTTGATGTGATAAACTCTCTGGATATTTTCCTGATGACGTCGTGGCACGAAGGTATTCCGGTTGCACTTTTGGAAGCGATGGCGCTCGGCAAGCCCACTGTGGCAACAGCAGTCGGCGGCATAAACGAAGTGTTGGAGAGCGGTGTCTCCGGCTTGACGGCACCCGCCGGTGATGTAACCGCAATAGCGAATCATTGTGAGTCGTTGCTCAAGTCGCCAGAGAGCAGGCTCGCAATAGGACGGCGAGCTCGATTGCGGGTTGAAGGCGAGTTTTCCTCCGAGCAGCAGAGCCAGAAACTCTATGGTGTTTACAAAGAACTGGTGCAGTGAAAATGCGTATTCTATTTATCTCCCATTTCATCCCTCATCCCCCAACCGGTGGAGCATCACTACGCAACTACAATATCGTCAAGGAGCTTTCACGAAAAAACACGGTTCACCTCGTGACCTTTACTCAACGAGACCGACATCCAACGCGTGAGAGAATAGAGAAAAGCAGGGAAGTCCTCAAGGACTTCTGCGAAGAAATATCGATCGTCGACGTACCAAGTGATTTCAGTTCGTTGAAATGGTACTCGCTGCTTGGGTTTAACCTGTTCTCGCGCGAGCCGTATTCTGCTTGGCGATTCTGGGCACCACAAATGGCGCAGGCAATTACCGACCAGATCAGTAGGCATCATTTCGACATAGTCCATGTCGACACCATTGCCTTGGCGGGATATCTTAAGTATCTGCAGGGACTGCCGGCAGTGCTCAATCATCATAATGTCGAATCGACGCTGCTGCTTCGTCGCGCCGCCACGGAAAAGAATCCGGCGACGAGCGCTTACATCAATTTGCAGGGAAGAAAATTGCGTCGAGCCGAACAGCGGGCATTAGGTGAGTTTGACGGCAATATCAGCGTTTCCGAACTCGACAGCCAGGAACTCCAGGCCTTGAATCCGGCGGCGACCATTCGAGTCGTCCCCAACGGAACGGATACTGATTACTTCAAACCGATTGATGGAGTGAAGGAAGACGCAAGCTTGGTGTTTGCCGGTTCGATGGCGTGGTATCCCAATGGCGATGCAATGATTCTCTTCGGAGAAAAGATCTGGCCATTGATCAAGAAAGAAATTCCGGATATTACGATGAATCTGATTGGATCGCGAGCTCCTGCGGAGGTCGTCAAATATGGCGAAAACGATGGCCACTTCAAAGTTCTCGGATTCGTCGATGATGTCCGTCCGACAATAGCGCGAGCTGCCGTTTATGTTGTTCCGATCCGGGTCGGCGGTGGAACAAGGCTTAAGATACTGGATGCAATGGCGATGGGGAAAGCGATTGTCAGTCATCCGATCGGTGCCGAAGGGCTGGATGTTACCGATGGGAAAGATATCGTTATCGCCGAAGAACCAGAACTCTTTGCCAAGCGAGTCGTCGAGCTCGTACGCGACGAACGAAAACGGCGGTCGATAAGCCATCAAGCGCGGAAAACGGTCGTCGAAAAGTACTCATGGTCGACGATCATTCCCAATATGGAAGAGTTCTATCGAGAAATCTCGCAACGAAAACGAGCTAATAGCGGAGGGATGAATGGATAAGAGGTACTGTCCGGAGCACTTGCGTGCCTTCTGATTCGGACTTGATCCTCTCTGCTGTCGGTGACATTATGTTGGGCGACCTCCCGGCATGTTCAGGTTTTGGTGTCGGCAGTATGATCGCCAGGCACGGTCCGCAATTTCCGTTCGAGAAATGTCGTGAGGGGTTGGCTGATTCCGATATTGTGATGGGAAATCTCGAGGTCGTTCTATCGCGCTTCAATCCTCAAGCCGATCCCTTTGCCAGAATTCATCTGCGTGCGCAACCCGAAGCAGTGAAGGGCTTGTCCTTCGCCGGAGTAAACGCAGTCACGCTGGCGAACAATCATATTATGCAGCACGGCTCCGATGCCGTGGTTGAGACTGTCAAGGCTCTGCGTGAAAATGGAATCTCCTATACAGGAATCGAATCTGCTGAATTTGGCTTCAAAAATTTCAGCTTGATTGAGAAGAAGGGCGTCAAGTTAGGAATTCTCGGTTACAATTTCCGTCCGGAGCAGTATTCGGTGTCAAGGCGAATAGATGTTGCTGGAAGTCTGGAGAGAATCTGTAAAGACATCGAGGGCGTTCGCGGGAAATGTGACTTCTTGGTGCTCGCACTCCACTGGGGAGAGGAGTTTATTGATCGTCCGTCTCCTGAACAAATTCAGCTGGGCCGAAAGTTCGTTGATTGCGGAGCCCATGTGATTTTGGGTCATCACCCTCACATCCTGCAAGGTGTTGAGCGCTACCGGGGCAGGGTAATAGCGTACAGCCTCGGAGACTTCGTCTTTGACCTGTGGCCGGAGCGGTTGCGCAAATCAATGATACTAAGGCTGAAATTGGTCGATACCGATGATATCCGTTTTGAAATACGACCAGTATTGATTAACAAGAAGTGGCAACCTGAACAGCTGCGCGGCGAAGATGCGTCTCGGCTATTGGCTGAAATTGAGAACTTGGCATTGATGATCGAGGCCGATGCATCACAGGAAGAGTGGGACAAAGATGTTGCGCGGGAGTTGCAGGGTTTTCGCCGCAGCGTGTATTTTCATTACGTTAAAAATTTACACCGATTCGGCCCTAAGCGGTTCTTGTCGATCTTGCAGGGAATCATAAAGAACCGAGTCTCGACGCCGACTCCTCAATCAAGTTGACGGTTTGCGATGACGATAGGACAATATATGCTGCTAAACCACGAACCGGTGATTTTGTGCCGGTTGGCGCAACCAGTTGCAAAACAATAGGATAACACGAATCAGGACAAGACGAGTCAATATCTTGGCAAACAATTATGCATCAGGATACGAATTGTAGATAGCACTCGAAGGCATCACATGGATTGTAACGGAGCCGCTCTTCAGGGACAAACGACAAGGATTGGTCACAGCGAATCGTCGTTAGCGATGGATTTGTTATAAATTAGACGGAGCAATGGAAACGATAGACTTCCTCCAATCAATATACGAGGCTTCGCCTGCGTTCATTCAGAATGCTGGAGTGTCGCTTTATGGATTAAAGATCTATTGGCGCGAGCATGGGTCGAAGTTTCATCGCCTGTTGAGTGAATTCGAGTCGCACCTTAAGTGGTCCGAATCTGAACTGCAGGCTTATCAGGAAGAGCACCTGCAAAGGCTGATCGAACACTGCTACGCGAATGTTCCTTACTACCGCGAGCTGATGCAGAGCAACAAGCTCACACCATCCGATTTTCGCCGTGTTTCAGACATCTCCAAGCTGCCATTGTTAACTCGTCAGATGGTATTGGAGAACGGCGAGAAGCTTGTGGCGCAGAATGCACGCAGTAGAGATAGAATCGTCGGCCATACCTCAGGAACAACGGGTTCGCCTCTGCGCTTGATTTGGGACCGTCACGTTTGCTTACTAAAGACCGTGGTGGACTGGCGGCAGAAGCGTTTGGCCGGAATTAATCCAGGGGACAGAATCGCATTTTTCTTGGGACGACAGGTCGCTCCCCTCAGTCAGACAAAGCCGCCCTTCTGGCGCCACAATTGGGTTATGAACCACCTTTTCTGCTCGTCGTTCCATCTGTCTCCTGAAAACATGAAATTCTATTTTGAAAAGCTCACCAGATTTCAACCACGGGCATTGGAAGGATATCCGTCGACTATGTCGGTACTGGCTGGGTATCTGAATCAGCGCAATGAGACTTTTCCGCTGCACGCTGTCTTTACATCTTCAGAGACATTGCAGGAATCCCAGCGCATTTCCATTGAAAAGGCCTTTGCCTGTAAAGTATTCGATTTTTACGGAATGGCTGAACGCGTCGTTTTTGCCATAGAATGTGAGCAACACACCGGCAAACACATCAATAGCGATTTCGGTCTCGTGGAAATTTCCGGTAGCGCAGGCAATGTTTCACGGGCAAATCAGTTGGGACGAATCATCGCGACTGGATTACACAATTTTTCCATGCCGCTCATTCGCTACGAAACAAGCGACGTGACATCGATGGAAAAGAGCCCCTGCCGATGCGGACGCTCAATGCCGCTTATGAGTGGGATCACCACAAAAGACGAAGACATTGTTGTGACGCCGGACGGGCGCTATGTATCCTCATCTATTCTGAATGCCGTCACGCATCATCTAATCAACGTGGCCGAATCCCAAATCGTACAGGAAGACCGAAACCGCGTGGTAATGCACGTCGTGCCGCGTGAAACCTATTCGGCAGTGGACACCAAATTCATTCTCGAGTCACTCCAAAAGGTGCTTGGGGCAGAAGTTATAGTTTCCGTTGAGATGGTCGATTCCATTCCCCGCAGCGCGAACGGCAAATTCCGCTGGGTGATCTCTAAAGTTCCGCTGGGATTTTAAAAGCATTTCTTCAAGCCTCAGAATGATTATCACATTAACTGCGCCACAGTTTTGCAACTCTTTCGATCTGGTCGGCAAAGCCACTCAGGAAGTGCGCATAGTCGAATTTGTGTATGAAATTGAGTTCCAAGGTAAACTGCCGAATAGTTGATTAGCGGACACCATTGACAAGTCGTCAAGAATCTGATATAAGATTAGAATAGATGGAACATGAATTGATACTGATCCCAGGTCAAACAGAAGGGGAATCGACAAAGTGCTCCGTGTAGAGTGCCTGAAGAAGGTAGAAGACTTAAACGCAATCTCCGCACAGTGGGAGCAATTGCTCGGGCAGAGTCTTACTAATAGCTATTCGCTAAGTTGGCCCTGGCTTCGACACTGGCTCGCCGTATACCTGTCAAAGAACACGCTCCTGTGCCTGATCGTTTATGACGAAGACAGAATTGTGGGTATCGCGCCTCTTTGGGTGAAGAAAGTGAGGCAGGCCGGCATTGCCAGCCTGAGAATCTTGCGTTTCATCGGATCCGAGGAGGTTTGCGGAGACCACCTGGATTTGATAATTCATCAGAAGAATTTCGAGGCAATCTGCAGGGCAATCTGGGAGCATCTCCATGGTCCGCTCAAGAAAGAGTGGGACATCTGGGAATATGACTTTGTACCTTCGGATTCAAAGGTCCTGCACACATTGAACGAGTTGTCCGAACGCGATGTGCGCTGTCTCGGAATGTCTATAAACGGATATACCATCTGCCCGTACGCGACACTGCCGGAAACCTGGGAGCAGTATCAGGCGACGATCGGTACCAAACAGCGGGGCAATCTGAAAACATCGACAAATCTGATGATGCAAGCGGGGCAACTCGAATTCAAAATCTGCGAGTCGATTGCAGACCTGCCGCGATTCATGGCGAGCCATATAGACCTCCACAACAAATCCTGGCACGACCGCGGTCAAAGCGGGAGCTTCGCATCACGCAATTTCACGGAATTTCACCGGAGGTTTTCCGAAGAACTCCTTCAGCAAGGACGACTGCTCCTGTGTAACCTCGAATTAAACGGAATTCCTGTCGGCAGTTTCTATGGTTTTGAATACAAGAAGGTACTGCATTATTACTTGTTGGGCGTGAATCGCGAAGCGGTACCAAAGGCAAGCATCGGAAGAGTCTTGCTTGCCAAAAGCATTGAAGCCGCCATTCAACGTGGCTGTCGTGAATTCGATATGCTTCGAGGTTTCGAAGAGTACAAATATTACTGGACTGACTTAGAGCGCCGCGAATTGCTGATTACATTCAGTAACCGAACGGTCGGTGCGTTGGTCTATTCACTAAGACAGTTTACTAAGCGCTTCTTGAAGAATTTCGCAGCGGTCCTATTCGGGAGCCGAATGATAACTCTCAAGCGCTGGCTTGGTCGAGGAGTCAAGAGCTGAGTCGGGAATGAAAGAACAGTATAAAGACATAATAAAACAAATACAGTATTACACTGGGTACACGTCTCTATATGAGTTCATTCATGCACCCGAAGAAAACCGCTTACTCATCATCATGTTGCACGACGTTGTTTCGGACGACGACAAGCGGTCGCACTGGTATAACAGCGACATTCCGAGCACCACGGAGCTGGATACATTACTCACGGTTCTGAAGAAACGGTACCGGCTAATCTCGGTCGAAGATGCAGTCGGGGAGATTCGCAGCACCGGGGCTATTAAGACCAAGAGCGTCGCGATAACATTTGATGATGGCTATCAGTCGACCTACGAAATACTGTTCCCGCTTCTCAAGAAGCACAATGCGACAGCAACAATCTTCCTCCCGACTGACTGGATAGATGGGAAGTTAGATCCCTGGTGGATTACGCTGACACAGATCATCGATCAAGGCGAACTTACGGTCAATAATGTCAGAGATGCGGAGAGGATTCTCGCGACCGCAATGCCGAATATCGAGGTCTTGCTGAATACTCCGGACAAGGCGAAGATCATTCTTCATGAACAGGCGGGTGGGGTATTGATGCGAAAAGACGGCGAGGTCAGAGATCAACTTCTGCAGGAGTTGGGTGGAGTCTTGTTGGCGGGGCAGTCTTTTACTCCGCAGAAGCCAAATTCAATCACTTGGAGCCAAATAAAGGAGATGGCTGAATTCGGCGTCAAGTTCGGTGCTCATACTTGTTCGCATCCCAACTTGTCGCACATCGACATCGATTCGGCCGAACGCGAGATCGCGGAGTCAAAACGCATAATTGAGCAGCGGGTTGGAACCGAGGTTCTTGGATTTGCCTATCCCTACGGATATGATGTTGCCGGATATCGCCGACTGCGCCAGATATTTACGAAGCATGGCTTCCTCTACGCGTGCACGAGCTGGTGGGGGCATGTCGAAGCCAAAAGTGACTTGTACCTTCTCGGTCGCACCAGCCTACCACAGTCTCATTCACCAGCGGTGTTAGCGAGAACCCTAGGTCGCGAGTATTGCATGAAGCGGTGGCCGTCGCCCCCTGGAATCGACGAATGGCCGATGAGTGCTGAAGCGATTTGAGAGCCACACGTAGGTGACAATTTCCTGGGTTAATGTCGAGTTATCTTGTCGCCATTGCTTTGCCCAGCGGCGGGAATATCCTGCCGGTTCCTTTACACGGTCTTCAGTTACGGCTTGACTTTTAGACAATAACGATTAAATTACTCGACGTTGTGCCCCATGAGAAGATCAACGTCTTTGACAACTTTCCAATTGCACTAAACTGTTGGTCGCAATTGTCGATTTTACGATAGAATTACGCAATGTTCAATCCATAGTGAAGGATGCATAGCCGATGAAAGCTTCCGCGATTTCGACCATTATTCCTACTTACAACCGTGCTCATTTGATTTCGAGGGCGATCAACTCTGTACTGCCGCAAATGGAAGCGGACGACGAACTGATAATTGTCGATGATGGCTCCACTGACAACACTGCCGATGTCGTAGCAAGATATCGCGACCGGGTCAAGTACATCCGCACTACTAATGGCGGCTGTGGTGCTGCGCGAAATCGTGGGGTGAAGGAAGCTACAAGGCCGTTAGTGGCATTTCTTGATTCGGATGATGAATGGATGCCGGAGCACAATCTCTTGCTGCGAACGGTCATGGAAGCTCGACCTGACTTGCTGTTCTGCTTTACGAATTTCGCTACGCGTTTTTCCGACGGTGTGATTCGTCGATATTCGCTTGAAACGCAAACCAACCGCGAACTGAATTGGGAAGAGATTGTCGGTCCGTCCAGGAAACTATCATCTTTTATGACACTTCCGGCTGGTCTGCAAGATTACACCTGTCATGAATCTGACAATCTTTACAAGTCGCTTTGCGGCACGAGCTATATGTCTGCTGACACGCTTATTGTCCGCAGGGAAGCAGCTGGCGATAGTCTATGGTTTGCGGACGACACCAAGGTGGCGGAAGAACTTGAGTGCGGTGCACGACTGTCCGCTGCCGGAAAAGGCCTCTATGTCCATTATGAGAGCACCCTCGTGCATCATCATACGGGCGAACAACTCGTCGATCACAGCGGGTTCGATATGGCCGCTTCGCGAATCGTTGTAATGCAGCGAATTTGGGGAAAAGACCAGAACTTCTTGCACCATCATCGTTCCTACTATGAACAGCGACTGCGGGCAGACCGAATGGTGCGCGTCGGTGGCTTCCTTGTTCAGGGTCGTACTAGAGAGGCACGAAAGGAAATATTGGAAACCAATAATGTGCCGCATTCATACCGGGTCCTTTCGAAACTTCCCGGAGGTGTCACGAAAGGACTGCTATCTTTTCGCCGTGCCATCAAGTCGGTACTGAAGAGCCTAACGGTATTTGGTGTCCTCTTGCATGCAGACAACACAATCGCCGGAATTGAGTCCTTTCTGTTCTCCGATAGTCTTATACAGAATGTTCAGTTTTACTCGGCCGGTCTAGTTCTCTGACGTTAAATCTTAATGTTCAAACCGGCGGCAGGAATAGTTAAAGAGTACTGTAAGGGGATGTGCTTATTTGTCGACTAAGTACAATGATGAACCGGCAGCACACTACTTATGCTAAATCGTCGTATGTACGCCATATGATGCGGTAGAAGAATCCGATTGCCATGGATTAAGCCGCCTGCTAACTTTCGGCAATCAAGTGTTCAATGGATTCAATGACTTAGAAAATGAAGACTTCCGCAATCTCTGCTATTATTCCCACGTACAATCGTGCGTCGTTGATCTCCCGGGCCATTAATTCGGTATTGGTTCAACTGGAGCCGGAAGATGAACTGATTGTGGTCGACGATGGCTCCAATGATGACACAGCCGAAATGGTTTCTCGATACGGGCCAAAAGTTAAGTACATCCGAACTGTCAATCAGGGTGCCGGAGCCGCCCGGAATCGCGGAGTCAAAGAGGCTACGCGGCCGCTGATCGCTTTCCTGGATTCTGATGACGAGTGGCTTCCTGAACATTTGCACTTGTTGCGGCAAGTGATGCGAAGCCGCCCGGATCTGCTATTTTGCTTCACGAATTTTGCGACACGTTTCAGCGACGGCTCGATCCGGCACTTCGCGCTGGAAACACAGGTAGAACGAGAGCTGAACTGGGGCGAAATCATTGGTCCCGGTCGCCCTATCTCTTCGTTCATGACGATTCCGCCCGGATCACAAGACTGCATCTGCTATGAGGGGGAAAACCTATATTACTCGCAATGCAACACGTCGTATGTCTCGGTTGACACCATGATTGTCCGGCGTCAGGAGGCTGGAGACAGTCTCTGGTTTGCCGAAGATACCAAAACCGCCGAAGAGTGGGAGTGTGGTGCGCGTCTGGCTCGTGCCGGCAAAAGCGCCTACTTGCATTGCGAGACTTCACTTGTTCATAGCCACACTGGTCAAC